>CAMCFW010000109.1 GCA_945874195.1 Chryseobacterium gleum | reverse complement strand
AGTTGAAACATCGTTGGAGCTGATGGCCACAATTCCTATTCCCCGCTCTTTGTAATCGTTTCCGATCCGGATGAGTTCGTCCATTACATGCACCACAAATGGGCAATGGTTGCAAATGAACATGACCACCGTGCCCTTCTTTCCCTTCAGGTCATCGAAACCAAGTTGCTTGCCCGACACCACATCGGGCCTAAGGAATGAAGGTGCCCTATAGCCCAGATCGAGTTGAAAGGTTGGTGTTCTTGCCATGTGTTAAAAATAAAAAAGGGATGAAGAAGACTCCACCCCTTTTTCCGGTCGAATTGCTCGCAAACTACTGTTTCATCACCTTTCGGGTGGCGGCAGCATTTCCGTCATCAAGTTTCATAAAATACATGCCGTTGGCCAGCGTGCTGAGGTCAATTGCTCTTTTCAAACCAGAGCGGATGGCACCTGTCGTGCTTTCGAAAACCACTTTTCCGTGCATGTCGGTCAACGTGATGCTCAAAGCGTTGCTTTCTCCGGTGATGTCAAGGATCAATTCTCCGCTGGTTGGATTCGGATATGTTCCGATCGTCAGATTTCCGAGTTCTTCCACGCCCGCACAAGCATCCACTGTAAGAGTGAATGAGTTGCTCACTCCTGTGCATCCATTGTTGTCAACCGTCACATGGATCACGTGTGCACCAAGTCCGAGCACATTACCGGCCAAATTCACATTCTGTGTGTTGGCACCCGTGCTCCACAGATATGAATCGTATTGGTCTACCCCGACCGAGAGAACCTGTGTAAGACAGATTGATGTGTCAGCAACATTGATGACAGGCACCGGATTGTTGTCGGTGAATGACAAGGTCCAGGACACCAGTACGCCATCATCTCCGCCAACTAGGTCAGCAATGAAAAGCGACCATCCGCCATTCGGGTCCTGACCGTTGTATAGACCTTCGAATCCCATTGGATCCTGAGGGTGATATTCTCCCGGAAGAATGTCGTTAACCTGCAACGTGATGTTGTTTGTAGATGCATCAGTGAAGATGACATTCGACATGCCGTCTCCCCCGCCACCGTTGCCGGTGCTCAGTTCAACCGAATCGCCAGCTGGCGAAATGAGATAGATACTTAGGTCTGACAACCAGGTGTGGTTGATGGAATCGATGGTGACACTCGCTATCTGAAAGCAGCCGTCAAGTACATTGGGCAACCCGCAGAAGAACATCTGCGAGGTAGTTCCTTGCGGCAGGGTTGAACTGATGAAAGCGCCTGGTTCATCGGTGATGGTGAACGGGGTCAGGTTTCCATGATTCTCAACCGTTGAGCCAAGAAGCGAATCAGAATCAGAATATTCATCGCCAACAAGCGCTGTGAAAACATCAATGGTGTGCATTCCTGTTGCACTCAGGTTGGCCAATTGGGTGGTGAATGTGTAGGTAACAGTATCGAACTGTGCCACAGATCCCGTGTAGGTTTCGAACTGTGCAGTTCCACCATCAGCTCTAAAACCTACTGGGAAGTTACTTACTGTTTGCAACCCCTTATTCCAGAATCGGAAGCTGACCTGCTCATCGCCTAACGAACAGTTTGGTCCAGGTCCTTCGAAGCTCAGGACCACGAGATCGAGTTCGGCCTGCGCGCGGATGCTTATGTCATCAATGGCAAAACCTTCGTAGAAATTAACAGAAAGGTCTGTGGTGAATATGAATCTTACCATCACGTTCGAGTTTCCGGCCGCACCTTCCAGAATGTGTTCGGTAGTTACCCATTCCACTCCGTTTCCAGACTGGCCATCCCATCCTTGATCAATGAGGCCGTTGAAAAAATTACTGTTCGTATACCAATTCTCTCCTTCGCCTGTGTTTCCAACTCGGTCCCAGGTGGTTCCTCCATCGGTCGAAATTTCAAGCCAAGTACCATCCCATCCTTGTTCTGAATCGTGAATGATGGCGAAACTGATGACCGGATCGGCAGTCATGGTGCTAAGGTCAAAGCAAGGTGAATAGAGGATGGAGTACTCTTCGTTCTCGTAATTAAGCTGATTCAGGTTGGTTGCCCATGCGTTCACTCCACTGAAGGCATTGTCAATTAAGTTCCCTATCGGATCGCCCAATTGCCATTCTAAATTCAAGCCTTCCGATCTCCAGCCGCCATTTCCTGCTTCAAAATCTTGAAAGTAAGGCATGCTGCTTATGGTGGGAACACTGGTGATGGTGACCGAAGCTGTGTCGTTGGTGTTGTCTCCATCGCCATCGGCATCAACCCACACCATCAGTTGATGGTCTGTTAGGGCACTCAGGTCGATGGTTGATGCGAAGCTCACGTTGGTGCTGTTGCCAACGGCCAACGTTTCATAGAACACTTCAGTTTGCACAGGGCCATTGTTCAGACTGTAAGAGACCACCAACGAATCGAGACCTACAGAACCGAGGTTGCTGATGGTGACCGAAACGGTTTCGGTAGCTGTGAGGCCGCAGGTTGACGTTGGGCCCGTAACGGCAAAAACCGCTGCATTCACTGCAGGTTGTTCGAATAGCTCAACATCATCGAATGCAAAGCCATCGTAGCCCTCGTTCACGCTTCCATCAGAATGGAAGAACACTCTTATTTTCACTGAACCTGAACCCGCAGCACCATCCAACAGATGGGTGGCCGTGGTCCAAACTCCGGCTTCGGCAATGGGTGCATCCCACCAGTCCTCATTGAAGTTGGCTCCATGTTCATCTTCGGCCGTATACCAGTTTGTGCCTTCTCCGAAGTTGCCAACCGTATTCCATGTGATGCCGGCATCGGTCGAAACTTCAACCCACGTACCATCCCAGCTTATTTCTGAATTGGAAATGAACGCGAAACGGAAAATCGGGTCGATGACAAGCGCGGAAAGGTCGAAGCAGGGAGATTCCACATAGGCATCGGTTCCGTCCTCATAGGTTCCATCAAGATTGGTTACCCAAGCGTTGATGCCCGAATTGGCCGTGTCGATGAAAGCTGTTTCGGGGTCGCCAAGTTCCCAAGGGTTAAGCACCCCACCGCTTGTCCAACCACCGGCCCCGTTCTCAAAATCTTCCAAGTAAGGCAGCGAACTGACGACAGGGATGCTTTCAATGATCGATGAGGCCGAATCGTTCATCGCATTCAGGTCTCCTGTCAAGTTTATCCACGCAGAAAGACTGTAGGTTCCGGCAACCGAAAGATCGACCGGAACGGTGAATGTCAATTGCGCAGATTGTCCTGAGGCGATGTTGGTGGTGAAGGTCTCCGTTTCCACCATGTTGTTCAGTTCGTAGCTGGCATCAACGGAAAGAATCGGTGCGAGTCCGTTGTTGTATACCTCAATGGTCACCATTTCAGAACCCAATCCGCAACCATTGGCCGGGGCTACGATGGATGCAAGTTCGGCATCGTTGGACTCTGGAAGAAAGATGTTCACTACATCCAGTCCGATGGAATATCCGTAGTCTATCCATCCGCTGAAACGGATCTTGGAGGTGGAAGTGGTTGTTACGTAATTGTCGAGTGCGTATTCAACTTCCACATAGTTCTGAATGTCGCCTACAATGCTGTCGATCAAAGTCCAGGTGGCACCATCATCGCCAGAATGATAGATGGAAAGCGTGTTCTGGTCGCCCACCCAATTCGGCTGCACATGGGCAAAGCTCAATCGGTATCCGCCTGCGCTCAGGCCCAAAGTTGGCGTGGTCAGGGTGGAAATGTCTCCGGTATATCCTCCGGCATAGAAATGTGCCGAAGAGTCGCCTTCAAATGTTGGGTCTGATGGCCCGAGGAACACAGCGTTGGGGTCTGTCACCCAATCCAGGGCTCCGACAATCTGGTCCTGCACGAATTGCGAAGTGATGCCATTCTCAAAGTCTTCGTAAAAAACACTCTGTGCGGTTGCATTCAGGCCACAGAATATGGCAAGGAAAAAAAGTAAGGATCGATTCATTTTTCAAATTTGGTTTGAAGGCGCAAGTTATATCATGCGGATAGATGAAGAGGAAACCAATGTGACCTGCGTGGCAAATTAGGTCATGGGAAGGACATTGAGGTCAATCGTCTATGCGCTCGGGCTTAATTGTCTTCTCTTTGTTCTTTGAGACCTTTTTCTTCTTTGGAAGCAGTGGTCGCGAATGGAAAAAATAACGCACATCGAAGGTCAGGTAGCTTCCGCTCAGTGCAATATTCTGTACCTCCGATTCATACGAATCGTCAATGTATTGGAATCGGCTGTTGTAAATGCTTGCGAACGGAATATGGTAGGTGGCGCCCAGATAGAAGAAGCCGATCTTCTTGGTGCGGTACTCCATGCCCAGATTGGCAATGGCCCCGCCATGAATGAAGCCATCGGGCCCGGTTCGACCATCAAAGCCAAGCCTAAGCGATGAATGTTTGAAATGCTGATCGTTGGGGCTGGTCTCCGAATCGGAACTGAAGATGTCTGACGGAAAGAAAGTGATCTGCACGCCTCCTGCCGCGTTCATGAAGAAACGTTCAGATAGCCTGACGAAAACAAGTAGCTTGATGGGATGTTCGTAGCCGATGATGGTGAATTTGGTATTGCTGTCGTATGCGGGTTTTGCGTCCCATGTGGGGTTGCCCGAGGTGGAATCGCGGTGCACGTTCAAGCCGTAGTGACGCTGAACGAAATTCAATACGGTTTCCAAGGCAAAGCGTTTGTGGAATCCATAGCGCAGCGTCATGCCGGCCGAAAAGCTGAACTTGGGCGACACCAGTACACTGAATTGTGAGTTGGAAACCTGCTGGTCGCCTGTTTTCAAGAAATTGGCAGGGAACAACGGACGGAATTCGAGCCCTACTGTGAGGGTCTGTGGAAACTTCTCTTCCTGCGCGTGCGTTGTGATCCACATCACACAGGTCAGCAGAAGAAATGTCCATTTTCGCATGCTCAAAGGTAACACCACAGTCCAATAGCTTGATCAATAACCCTCAATTGGCTTCACAACACTTGTTGATTAACTTTTTAAAGACCGACCTCGAACCATGAATTGGATATGGTTGGCAGCAATGGTGGTGTTCCTTGCTTGGATATCGGCCAATTACCACAGGCGAAGGGGTTATTACTTCTGGCGCACCTTCATCATGGCCATCATGGGATTCGGTGGACTCGGACTGCTCTTTTACAAGCTGTTCGTCCTCTAGCCTGTTCTCTGGTCTAAGGTCCCGTGTTCGGGTCTGATTTCATTCCTTTCATAATATGAAGCATCTCAGGAAAGCTATGAACGAGTTCTGAAACGTGATGAATGAGTTCTGAAACATGAAGAATGAGTTCTGAAACATGAAGAATGAGTTCCAAAACGTGATGAATGAGTTCCAAAACGTGATGAATGAGTTCTGGAAAGGGCAACCATTATACAGGAAAGGGCAACCATTACACTGGAAAGGGCAACCATTACACTGGAAAGAACAACCATTGCATGAAACAGGAGACGTCACTCATTCAACGTGTTGACGGCCTATTCAGCAGGTGGGACAGCTCGAACGCTGAAAGAGTTCAAGGAAAAATTGCGTATTTCGTGTCCCACTCAATTCCTGCCACATGATGAGAATTTCGTTACTCGGGCTTTTCCTTTTCGCCTATATCGCAACCGCTTTCGGTCAACAATCCGATCTCAAATGGAGCAGTTCTTTGACCGATGACCGTTCGTTCATTGAGAACAAGGGTCAGTTCGATGGATTCGGTGCCGATGGTCAGGATGTGCGTTTTGCGTTGGATGGCGGCCAGACCATGATCCTGTTCACCAACAAAGGATTCTCCTTCCGTTTTGCACGAAAGAACAAGAACACGCTGCGGAAACGTGGACAACGTTCGGAAGCGCGTTTTCACGAAGAACGCGAGCTGATCGAAGTGAAATGGGCAGGTGCCGATCCGAATCTGAAGCTTAGGGCAGAACTGATGGCAGATGACCACAGCACCTACGCCATGCTGCAAGCAGGCAGGACCACCACCCATGTTGAGGATGTTCGCGGCTATCGGAAATTGGTGTATGAAAACCTTTATCCGAATATCGATGTCGAATTCACCATCCATGAAATAGAAGGCATCAAGTACAATGTGATCCTTCATCCCGGAGCCGATGCATCGTTGATCGGAATGCAGTATCCATTGGGCTATTCACCGAAGTTGGATGATTCGGGAAACTTGATCATTGAAACTGATTTCGGCCAGGTTGTGGACCATGCACCAGCAACGTTTTACGCCACTTCGGGTGCTGCCATCGGTTCGAGGTTCAAACTGGATGGAAACCGTGTGGGATTTGAACTTGACGGCTACGACCCGCAGCAAAAAGTGATCATTGACCCATGGGTTACCACACCTCCGTTCGGCAACTCGCAAGGCATTTGGGACATTGATGTTGATGATGTTGGGAATGTTTACGTGTACGGTGGCGATACTCCCATGCGACTGAGAAAGTACGACCCGGCCGGAGCGTTGCAATGGACCTATAACACGCCTTGGGATTCGGCCAACTATTGGATCGGCACGATGATCACCGAACCTACAAGTGGCGATTGCTACATAACCGCAGGAACCGACCCGGTCATCGCACGGATCAACACAGGCGGAACGCAGGATTGGAGCGCCAACGGAGGCGCGTTCGATGAGTATTGGAAACTCGCCTTCAATTGCGACTACACGCGTTTGATGCTCGGTGGAACGCGACTGACCATAGGTCCATCGCTTCAACCCATCGGCTACGGCTACGTGTTCGAGATAAATATGAGCAACGGTGCGCAGCTCAATCAGGCAGAGGTGGCCTCACTCACACCGGGTCCGCTGGGACTGATCGGCAATCCCAACGAAGTGAGGGCCATGTGTCCTTCACCGAACGGCAAATACTATTACATGACACTCGATACGATCGGGGTTTTTACCGACAACCTGACGCTCGGCTATCAGAACAATCATGGTTACGGTTTCTCATATCAGGTGGCGGGCTACGGGGCCACCAATCAGAGCATAAACGCCATGGCGGCCACAACCGATTTTCTTTAC
>CAMCFW010000108.1 GCA_945874195.1 Chryseobacterium gleum | reverse complement strand
TGTATGTGGACAACATCAACCTCACCGCCACCAACGTGGTGGGAGTGGAAGAAACCGAAGCGGAGACCTACCTTTCCATCTACCCGAACCCCGTGGCGCAGAACGGAGTGCTCCACCTCCACTCGAACCTGAACGAGATGATCGATGTGGAGCTCTTTTCTTCGGAAGGAAAGCGGGTTTACAGAGCAAAGCACGCCCCTACCGGCAGCATTGCCATTGCCATTCCCGACCTGGCCCCCGGAGCTTATGTGAGTGTGCTGCGATCAAGGACGCTCATTAAGAAAGGGGTGTTGGTGGTGAGGTGAGGGTTTCTGCATCTGGTTATCTTTGGCGGAATGTTGTGAACATTTTAAGCACCCTGAAGCCCCTACGTGAACCGAAACATTAGATCATGAAAATAACGAGCACCGTACTCTATTTGTTTACATCGCTCTGCACGTATGGACAGCATTACTACAATGTCAATCAAACTCAAATAAACCAAACTCAAATTGTTAATTCAGGCCCATCATCAAGCAGCTTAATTTATGCGGTAAATACATTCGCCAACATGTTTTACGATACTAAGCGTGAGAAAATGGCGATGGAAGAAGCTCAAGCAAAATTGAGTATGCTGAAACAGAGTTACAATTCCTATGAGGCATATCCCGAAAGTATAATAACAGGCTGGCACGAAGTGATCGTTACCGATAATTTACGGTTTTGCCGTGGCGCAAAAGTGTATGTTGAAGACAACAAGATTACTGAGTTTGTGATTGACAACTGCATCAGACTGAGTTTTACAGCACCAGGCAAAATAAAAAATGCTAAAACCATCGTGACGATAAATAAGTTCAATGGTGAGCTGTTTGAAATGGCAGACGTGTATTTTGTGTATGACATAGATGGACCTTCCTCAGCTACTCCTCCAGCCTATCCGGGCTATGTGTCCTTTTGGACGAGATCAAGTAAGCTGGTCAACAGAAAGATTCGTGTTGACCAATTGTATTATGATGGCGTTCAACTTACATTTGATAGCAAACCTGACTGTGGCAGCAAGGGAACTGTTAGCTTGCAATTGACACCTGGTAGGTATTCGTACAGGATATATAAATCTGGTAACGATTTAGATGGGTCGTTTGAGATCAAATCTGACCAGTGTCTATTGCAAGAATTGGAATAGCGACCCCGCTCGGGCGCGTCTTTGACGCATTCGCCCCAACCTTCCCACTTCATTTCTTCTACCTCTATCGAATAGGGGCTCCAGCACCATTCTGATTTTTCCAACTACCTCCGTAATCTTTACGACAGCACTTGGATATTTCCGATCACCTCCGTAATTCTTACGACACCACTCGACTGGAATAGATTGCCACCGTAACTCTTACAGCACCAATAGACCGGAGTAAATTACCTCCGTAATTCTTACGACACCAATAGACTGGAATAAATTGCCTCCGTAAAGTTTACGGCAGCAATAGACCGGAATAAATTACCTCCGTAATTCTTACGGCAGTAATAGACTGGAATGGATTCCTTTGCTGGCGCGGCTTTCAGAAGGTTTTTGTATGGTATGATGTTGAAAGGGACGGTGGGAGCCGGGTCAGTTCGAGTGGCCGCTTTTTAGCGGACGTATCGAGAACTGCGGCAAGCACAACGGCACTTCTCGATACGGCTTCGTTCCTCGGCCACTCGAGGTGACCAACGCAAACCATGGAATTCATCAAAAATCATCTGTTCGTAGTTCAAAAGACGCGGCTCGGACAAAATTTACATCAACATTATTTCCTTAATGGGAAACTTCAGTTACCTTTGAACAAAGTTTTTGAATGAAGCCGAACTTTGGAATTGAGTTGTTGCCCGAGGCGGTCGACTTTCTGGAAAGCATAGACGCGAAGGCCCGTGAAAAAATATACTACAACATCAAAAAATCACAGTTCGTAAACGACAAGGAACTCTTCAAAAAGCTGAACGACCTCATTTGGGAATTCAGGACACTCTACAACGGAAAGTCCTATCGGCTCTTTTCGTTTTGGGACAGGACAGATGGAAAAGACACCTTGGTTGTGGCGACCCACGGAATACTGAAAAAGACACAGAAGACACCGCCCAAGGAGATCCAGAAGGCCGAAAAGATCAGAGAACAGTACATCGAAAGTAAAACCAAGAGGACATGACAAAGGACAGCAAATTCAAAACGGTATCGCTTGACGAGATGATCGACAAGCACATTGGAGAACGTGGAACACCCGACCGGGAAGGGTTTGAACACCGACTGACCATTGACCTGCTCGGGCACGCCATAAAACAGGCCCGGAAAGAACGCAATCTGACACAGGAGCAACTGGGCGAACTGGTGGGAGTGCAAAAAGCGCAGATCTCCAAAATAGAGAACAGCGCGAAAAACGCCCGATTTGAGACGATCATGAAGGTATTTGAGGCACTTGGAGCCAAGGTGAGCTTTAACGTGGAACTGAACAACCAGACCTTGGCGTACTGAATAAGGCGCTACGATCCAATGTGGTCATCAAAAATCACCTGTTCGTAGTTCGATGAAACCCCCTCGGTTTCGGGTTCATTCTCTCCTATCTTCGCCTTGATGATAAAGGCCGAGAACATCTATAAAGGATATGGAGAACTGGAGGTGCTGAAAGGCGTTTCGCTCGAAATTGCCGAAGGCGAAATTGTCAGTATCGTTGGCGCATCCGGTGCGGGAAAATCCACGCTTCTTCACATCATCGGCACGCTTGACAAGGCCGATTCCGGCACCATTGCCATAAACGGAACCGAGACGAACGGGCTGAAGGACAAGAAACTTTCGGAGTTCAGAAACACGGCCATCGGTTTCGTTTTTCAGTTCCACCATCTGCTGCCCGAATTCACGGCCTTGGAAAATGTGTGCATGCCGGCCTTCATTGCTGGAAAAAGCAGGGCCGATGCCGAGGCAAAGGCATCTGAACTGCTCACGTTCCTTGGGTTGTCGGAAAGAATGAACCACAAGCCCTCCGAACTTTCGGGTGGCGAACAGCAGCGGGTGGCTGTTGCCCGCGCATTGGTGAACCGTCCAGCCGTGGTTCTGGCAGACGAACCATCCGGAAATCTCGATAGCAGATCGGCCAAGGAACTGCATCAGATGTTCTTCGACCTCAGAGCACAGTTCAATCAGACGTTCGTGATCGTGACCCACAATGAGGAATTGGCCAATATGGCCGACCGTAAGCTTGAAATGAAGGATGGACAGATCATATGATCCCAAACGCCCAACTGTTAATTTTGTGAACGTGATTCACCGATCCGAACATAACTGACCCCGTGAAAAAACTTGTCCTCGGCATTGTCATTCTAGTGTTGCTCTTCGCAGCAGCAGGAGCCTATTGGCGATGGCTGAAGCCGGACAAGAACGAATCTGACCCGTTGGATGCCATTCCAACCTCGGCTGCCATTGTGATGTGCTATCCGGACCTGAGCGGTTCGCATCTTGCGCTTCGAAATCAGGAATACCATCAGCTGCTGAGTTCGGTCGATGGCTTTCAGGAGTTTTTCTGGTTGTACACCATGGCCGATTCGCTGCTTCGCACAGACGCTGAAATGAGCGCCATGTTTCAAGGCCAGGCCATTTGGACCTCGTTTCACGGAAACGATTCGGACACGGTGCAGTTCTTCACGGCCATCCGTTCGGTGAAATACAACGACAAAAGATCGCTCGACAACATCAAAAAGGCATTTTCGGCAAGCGGAACCATCACAGAACAGCAATTGGGCGAGGTCAATGTGCTTCGTTTTGTGATGGAAAAACCATCCACAGAGATCTATTTCACGGCCTACAAGGGATCGGTGATGGCCAGCTCGGAGGTGAGCCTGCTAAGAACAGCCATTGAACAGCTCAATTCTGGTGCTTCGCTGAAAAAGGAACCAGAATTCCTTCGGATGGTGAAAGCGGCAGGGCAGAATGTGGCGGCCAACATTTACATTCAGTTTGAACAATTGCCGAACTACCTTAAAAAGGCGCTGAAGCCAACGGTTGGCAATGCCGAAAACACCATTGGCCGTTTTGCCTCGTGGATGGAACTGGACATAAACCTGACCGGGGAAGGCGTGAAATTCAACGGATTCACCACTGTAGGCGACACGCTGAAAGATTATCTGGGCCTGTTCGTTTCGCAAAAACCGCAGCCCATCGATTTTCCGAAGGTACTTCCGGCCAATACGGCCGCTTTCATGTTCTTCGGAATTGACAATGCCTTATCGTTCTCGAACGATTACCGGAACTACCTGAATAAACTTGGCAAACTGAAGCTTACACAGGAAAAACTCGACACGCTGAATGCCTATTATGAGACCGATCTTGAACAGAATCTCCTCAGCTGGATGGGAAACAGTTTCGGCATCTGCGTCACGCAGCCCAAAGGACCATCGTTCTCTGGAGAAACCTTTGCCGTTTTCAGCACCCATTCTGAAGAACTGGCTGGAAAACTACTCGATGACCTTTCCGCACAACTTTCTGCCAAAAATGAATTGAATATCGAAGAATTGAACGTAAACGGCATCCTGATTCGGCAGCTGCCGCTGAACGGAATGCTCGGTGAATTGCTCGGTTCGGGTTTGGAGGAATTCAAAAATCCGTCCTATATGCTCTTCGACAACCATGTGATCTTTGGCAGAGACAATCAGTCTTTGTCGGTCTTCCTTCAGTCGGTGCAGGCCGACAAGACACTTGCAAAGGATCTGGCCTATACACGTTTCAGCGAATATCTCGGTTCCACATTCAATGTGTTCATATACGGGAATTTCGGGCGATCAAAGAACATCCTTGGCTCTTATCTCAATGATCATGCAACCCAATTTCTGAGTTCAAACCCGACTCTGACTGAGAAATTCAGCACCATCGGAATGCAGTTCACCAGTTCGGGAGAATCGTTTTACACCAATGCATTCCTTCTTTATGAGAACGAACCGGCAAACGTGAACACCACCATATGGGAGTGCCTACTCGACACCAAGGCACAAACGGCCCCTGTATGGGTAAAGAATCACCTTGATGGCGAACCCGAAGTGCTGGTTCAGGATGATCTGAATCAGGTCTATTTATTCAACAAGGCCGGACAGCAACTCTTTAAAACGAAGATCGAGGAGCCGATCGAGAGCACTCCGGTGCAAGTTGACGCCCTCAAGAATGGCAAGCTGCAATACCTGTTCAACAGCAAGAATTTCATATACCTGATGGATCGGGAAGGAAAACTGGTTGACGGATTTCCGCTGAAGTTGAGCGCGCCAGCAACAACCAAGCTATCCGTGTTCGATTACCAGAACGACCTCGATTACCGTTTGTTGATCAGCTGCGAGAACAAGAAGACCTACAACTACAACATCAAGGGTAAGGCGGTGAGCGGGTGGGCTCATGCTGCATCGACCGGTCTGACCATTCATCCCTTCACTTATTTAGTGGAAGCAGGAAAAGACCATCTTATAACAGGAGAGAGCGATGGTAAGATCCTTCTTTTGGACCGTAGAGGGAAGGACCGCGTGAAAGTGACCAAGAAGGTGGTCTCGTCCAAGAACAATCACCTTCAGCCTTTCCTTTCAGTTGAATCGGCATTCACCGGAGTTTATACCACGGACGAACAGGGCATCATTTACCGCATTGACCTGAAGGGTACTGTGCTTCCCATGGACTTAGGACGCTTCAGTCCGGAACATCGCTTTTTGATATCGGACCTGAATAAGGACGGTCGCCCTGAATTCATCTTTTCTGATTTGAACATGTTGCAAGTGTTCAATGACAAGAAGGAAAAGATCATTGAACAACGGCTCGACCTTTCGGCATCTGCACCATTCCTGATCGACCTTGGCGATCAGGGTATGGGAATAGGCTATTGCATGATTGATCCGGAAGAACTTTGGCTTTTTGACCCTGCTGGACAGATGGCATCTGGTTTCCCTTTAAGCGGCACGTCCCGATTCGAACTGTTCGTTTCCGAATCCGAAAAGTTACTGGTGTCAGCTCATCATGGCACATCAGTGGTCATTCAATCAGTTCAATAGCGTTAAACTTGCTACTTTTAGCGGAATACGCTTCTCAAACCTAATACAATGAGATCATTCAGACCCGGTGGTTCAACCACCCTCCTCGCTCTTGGCATGGCCATGCTCATCCTTTCCGGTTGTTTCAAAGACGATTTCGATTTTGACCGAATGAAAGAAGACATGATCACTTGGGAACCCGACATCGCGTTTCCAGTTGTCTATTCAATAATGACGGCTCAAGACATGATCAGCAGCGCTGACTCGACAAACATCTACGAGTACGACAGCGACAATTTCATCACGCTCATTTACCGCAAACGAATCTTTTCTCAAACGGTGAACGACTTCTTTCAATTGCCACAATTTCAATCATTTGATCAGCCCATATCGCTCACGGCTACAGAGATTGGAAACTTTTCATCGAATGGATCGGTGCAAAAAACCGTGAACAGCGGACTTACCATGTCGCTTACCGGGCCTGGGGGATCGCAACTGGATAAGGTGCTTTATGAGAGCGGTTTCATGAACATTTCTTTCAGTAGCGAATTTCAACATAGCGGCTCGCTGGAGGTCTCGATGCCCGAAATGAGACTGAATGGTGTGGCCTATGTTCAGTCGTTCCCCATTGTTTACACCGGAGGAACTGTAACTTTTTCGATTGACATTCCATTAGCCGGATACGAGATGGACTTGAACAATGGCGGAGGTGCGAACACCATTCCGATCAACTATGAGCTGACTCTGAACGAAGGGAATGGATCAACTCCGACCACTTCCGATCTATTTCAAGTCAGCCAATCGTTCCAAAACCTGAAAATGGCCTTTGCCGATGGCGATTTTGGAAACTTCAACCTTTTGATAGATCCGGCCGATGTTGACCTAGACGTGGTGCAGAGCGAGCATGACGGATACCTTTATTTTGAAGACCCTCGATTGCGCTTGAGCATCACCAATTCTATTGGCGCTAGCATTGCTGTCACGCTCAATCAGTTCTAT
>CAMCFW010000107.1 GCA_945874195.1 Chryseobacterium gleum | reverse complement strand
TTCAATAATGTGCGCTTCAAAGAAGATCTGGCCAGCAAGGTCGGGCGAATAATAGAGGCCGATAGCGCGCAGATCATTAGCCTTTTGAACAGCAGCGAATTCGTTTCGACCTATGGTTTTAACACAAGCACCATCCTCACACTATTTCTGCCCAACACCTACGAATTCTGGTGGAACACATCGGCCGAAGAATTTGTGGAGCGCATGGCAAAAGAATACAGAACATTTTGGACGGAAGAACGAACTGAAAAGGCCAGAAAATTGGGTCTCACACAGTCTGAAGTGAGCATTCTCGCCTCCATTGTTCAGAAGGAAACAAACCAAAGCGATGAAAAACCAACCATTGCCGGGGTTTACTACAATCGACTTAAAAAAGGCATGCCGCTTCAGGCCGATCCAACCTTAGTGTATGCCAATAGGGATTTTGAGGCACGCAGAATCCTGCACAAGCACAAGGTGATAGACTCGCCCTACAACACCTATAAATATCGTGGATTGCCGCCTGGCCCCATCTGCCTACCAAACATTTCGAGCATCGATGCCGTTCTCAATATCAAACCACACAATTACCTTTATTTCTGCGCCAAGGCCGATGGATCGGGCTATCATTCGTTCGCCTCGAACTATGCCGAGCACCTGAAGAACGCGCGCGAATTTCAGCGGGAATTGAATAGAAGGGAAGTTTTCAAATAGCAACGAGGAACGGGCTTGAGTTCGGCCAACCTTGGTCAAGACAGGTTTGATCGTTTAAGCGAACCGTTACCTTCGCCCAAAATCTTAGTTATGGCTCTCCCAATAAAATTCGGAACGGACGGTTGGCGCGCAATGATTGCCAAGGAATTCACGGTTGACAATGTGGCCCGCGTAGCGCAAGGAACTGCAGATTGGGTCATCGCATCAAACTTGCCGAAAGTGGCCGTTGTTGGGCACGATTGCCGATTCGGTGGACCGCTTTTCGCAGAAACCACCGCCAAAGTTTTTCTTTATAATGGATTTGAAGTGCATTTGGCCGAAGGACCGGTGACCACTCCAATGGTTTCGTTGGGCGCTAAGGAGTTGAACACCGGCATCGGGGTCATCATCACGGCTAGCCACAATCCGCCCGAAGACAACGGCTTCAAATTGAAGGGGAATCATGGCGGGCCGCTTCTCGAAGCCGATGTGAAAGCGGTGGAAGTGTTGATCCCAGATGCCATCAGTTTAGATATTGAAACCATAGATCTGGCCGCATTTCGCGCAAGCGGAAAATTGAAAACCGCCCTTTTGGAGGATATGTTTGTTGAAAAAGTTGAGGCCAACTTCGATCTGGATGCCATCCGAAATTCAGGATTGGAATTTGCCTACGATGCCATGTATGGATCGGGCCAATTTGTGATGCGAAGGCTGTTTCCAGACATAACTTTGCTGCATTGCGAACACAACCCGCTGTTCGATGGCATTTCGCCAGAACCGATCCTGAAAAACCTGCAGGAATTTGCAGATGTGATCAAGATATCGGGAGACATTGACTGTGGATTGGCGAACGATGGAGATGCCGACCGCATCGCCCTCTTTGATGGCGAAGGAAATTACGTGGACAGCCACCACATTCTGTTGCTGCTCATCCATTATCTGCATAAGGTGAAAGGCTGGAATGGCCGAGTAGGAACGGGCTTTTCATCAACTGTGAAGATCAATCAACTATGCGAGAAATATGGTTTGGAGCTTGACGTGGTGAAGATCGGGTTCAAACATCTGTGTGGCATCATGATAACCACGGACGTGCTGGTCGGTGGCGAGGAAAGTGGCGGCATTGCGGTAAAAGGCCACATTCCTGAACGCGATGGTATTTGGAACGGGCTGGTGCTTTGGGAGTTCATGGCGAAGTCGGGAAAGAGCCTGCGAGAACTCATTCAGGAGATCTATGATCTGGTTGGCGAATTCGCCTTTGAACGCAACGACCTGCGAATTGCGCAAGCGCTGAAAGAGACCATTGTTGCCAATTGTGAAGCGGGGAAATACGATCATTTCGGAAAATACCGGATTCAGCGAATTGACGACCTAGATGGTTGGAAATATTGGCTTTCTGACCACGAATGGGTGATGATCCGTCCTTCAGGAACCGAACCTGTCCTTCGAACTTACGCAGAAGCAAAAACCCGCGAAGATGCGTTAGCTATTCTTGAGGCTTGCCGGGTGCAAATAGGTGCTTGAATGATTGATGAACCGCTGAAAGATCAGTGCTCCGAGAATATACATCACCACATCAACGGAATCGGCAGTGTATGCAGCGGACGTTTGTGGCAAATACCATTCAAAATAAACTGAGTAAACGATGACCACGGGCCAGATCTGCCAAGCTTTCATTCGATGATGCGGCCAGAAATAGCGATACATTGACAACCCAACTGTCAGCACAATGGGGAAGCAAAGCAGATCGTCAAGATAACTGTGGACCAGCGGGATGAAAATGCCGAAGACCTTTTCCAGCATCTGGTTGACCGATGCAAGAACAACGACCAACAGAAAAACCGGGTTCAAAAGGATATTTTTCATGCGGGTGTGGTGGCCACCATCCAAAGAAAAAACCAAGTGATGGCCGCAAAAAAAAGATGGACAATCCAGGCCGTGCGCCTTATCAAACGCATAAGAACACCGTCTTCTTCGCGAACGCGGAAAAAGTCGTTCTCGTAGAAAACCCGGTCCGCTTCATCTCGAACCTCCTTCTCCTTCATGGCAACTTGATCAAGCAATTCATTGCAATGCGAACAGCGGTCGGTCGGCTGCTTTTCCCAATGGGTCCATGCTGCGCAATGGGGGCATTTCTTTTCGGTTCGCATAGTAAAAGGATCGATCAAATGTAAAAAGCGATTGAGAACTGTTCCGAACAATATTCCAACAATCTGGTTTCTACCCAACCTACATTATACGACCCGTTCATGCGACTGACATTCATCGCCATTTTCTTCATCACCACTTGCTCGTCATTGGCGCAAACAGGCGTCATAAGCGGCCGCATTGCCGATGCCACGAACAATGAGGCTATTCCGTTTGCCAACGTGGTGATAATGGGCACCACTATTGGCACAGCTACCGACCTTGATGGCAATTTCGAACTTAAAAACCTGACACCAGGACTTTACAATGTGTCGGTTTCATTTCTCGGATACAAGTCGAAAACAGAATATGAGGTGCAGGTTTTTAATAATAAACCAGCACGGTTGGATATGAGGCTTGAGGCAGACAACAAGACACTTGATGCGGTAGTGATAAAAGCCAATCCGTTCGAGAAGAAGGAGGAAAGTCCTGTTTCGTTGCGCACCATCGGGGTGAATGAGATTGAGCGGAATCCTGGCGGCAACCGCGACATATCGAAGGCATTGCAATCGCTGCCTGGCGTGGCCAGTTCGGTGGCTTTCCGGAACGACCTGATCATCCGAGGCGGAGCGCCTAACGAGAACAGATTCTACTTGGACGGCATCGAAATTCCGAATATCAACCATTTTGCAACCCAGGGCTCATCAGGCGGTCCAAATGGACTGATCAATGTGAATTTCATTCGCGAGGTTGAATTCTATTCGGGTGCGTTTCCGGCAAACCGAGGTAATTCGCTGAGTTCGGTTCTCAATTTCAAGATGAAGGATCCGCGGCAGGACCGCATCGGGGGCAATTTCACGTTGGGGTCTAGCGATGCGGGCATCACCATAGAAGGCCCTATTGCCAAGGGCCATTCATTCATGTTCTCTTATCGAAGAAGTTATTTGCAATTCCTGTTCAAATTGATCGGTCTTCCCTTTCTTCCCACCTACGATGACTTTCAACTGAAATACAAGGCGAAGCTCAACGACAGGAACGAACTGACCGTTATCGGTCTAGGGGCCATAGATCAGTTTAAACTGAATTTGGACGATGACCTCGATGAAGAACAGAAACGTCTAGTTGAGGTACTTCCTGTTAACAATCAGTGGAATTATGCGCTTGGCGCAAACTGGAAGAACTATCGTGAAAACGGATTTTCTGAACTGGTGTTGAGCCGGAATATGCTGAACAACGAGGCCTTTAAATACGCAGACAACATAGAGAACGATACCAACCTCATTCTCAATTACAAGAGTCAGGAAATTGAGAACAAGCTTCGATTTGAGAACAACTGGCGCAACAAGGGATGGAAGATTAACTACGGTGTCCTCTACGAATACGCACGCTATAACAACTCAACCTACACAAAACTCACACTGCCCGATGGCACCACCGGCACCATAGATTTCAGTTCCACCATCGACATTCACAAATGGGGGGCATTCGCTCAAGTAAGCCGTTCGTTTGTGGAAGGACGCCTGCTACTTTCGCTCGGGGCCAGGGTTGACGGCAACAGCTATTCCGCACAGATGGCCAAGACCTACGAGACCTTTTCGCCACGCCTTTCTATTTCGTATGCCATAAACGACCGGTTCAATCTGAATGCGAATGTCGGTCGCTACTTTCAGCTTCCCCCCTACACCACCATGGGTTTCCGTAACAACAGCGGAACGCTTGTGAACAAGGAGAACGAACTCCGATACATAGCTTCGAACCATGCGGTGCTTGGTGGAGAGTTCATCAGCCCGATTGGCCTGAAGGTTTCGGTCGAAGGGTTTTTCAAGTATTGGGAAAATTATCCGTTTCTGGTCCGCGACAGCATTTCGTTGGCCAATCTGGGGGCTGATTTCGGAGTTATTGGGAATGAAGAAGTAAAATCGGACAACGAAGGAAGGGCCTATGGACTGGAACTTCTCGTTCAGCAAAAACTTTGGAAAGGCTTTTATGGCATACTGGCCTATACGTGGGTTCGCAGCGAATTTGAAGACCGGAATGGCAACTTCATTCCGTCATCGTGGGATGCGCAGCACCTAGTGTCGTTAACGGGTGGAAAGAAATTCAAGCGTAATTGGGAGGTGGGTCTCAGATGGCGTTTCACCGGTGGCTCGCCATACACGCCTGCAGATGAGGAAACTTCGGCCATCATTCCGGTTTGGAATTTGAACCGGGGCGCAATCCGCGACTTTTCGCAGTTGAATGGCGAACGTCTGAAACCGGCCCATTTTCTAGATCTGAGAGTGGACAAGAAGTGGTTTTTCAAGAAATGGGCGCTCAACATATATCTCGATGTTCAGAACGTTTACGCCTTCAAAGCGCAGCAACCGCCACAGTTGATACTGAGGACCGATGCGGACGGCAACGCACTGATAGACCCGAACGACCCATCGCGCTATCAGTTGGATAAGATCCAAAGCACCACTGGAACTGTTCTTCCATCTTTCGGCATCATCATCGAGATCTGAGTCATTGTGCATCTTTGTCGTTGCTGGCATAGATGTTCAAAATGAATAGACTTTTCCCATTCGTGGTTGTGCTGCTTTTGGCATTGCTGCATGTGCCGTTCCTTTCTGCCGATCCCGACACACGGATCACTGTTGTTAGCCGCGATGCGTGGACAGACGAAGGTTTGAACACGGTTCAGATAAGGAATCTTGTAGATCACGGATACCTTTCGATGAGCGAGTGCGACAACCTCATTAAAACACCTTTGTTCGGCTATTCGCTCATCCCGTTCTATAAGATCTTTGGAACGCAGATCATTGTGGGACGCGCTATGGTTCTAGGCTTTGTGCTGATGGTGCTTTTCATTTTCCTGCGGGATGAAAAGACGCGTTTGTTCGGTACGGCACTGGCCTTTATTGCGCTAATGCAATTCCATGTTTTTCATTATTCGCATTACAGCCTGGCCGAAATGATGGCCGTTTCGTGGATCCTTCTGGGTGTTTTTCTCCTATGGAAGGCCGAAAACGGCAATGCCATGTTGATGGTAATTGCCACAGCCTGCTTTTCGCTGGCCTATCTGACCAAGATCACGTTTGCTTATGCTGTGGTCATTCCGTTCGTGGCGAGCTACATGGCTTTTCTGATGGACAGAATGGAAGAGCGCGTTCCAGCACGTTCGTTGGCTTCCAGCTGGGGCATTCAAGCGATAATAACGGGCCTCATTGGGTTTGTTTTCTATCTGAAATGGTATGTTCCGAACAAGGCCATTTTCGATATGGTGGAGGCCAATCAGGGAACCGGAAGATATGATGTGGGCGATGCTTGGAATCGTTTTCAGTTCAATCTGAATGAATTCGTCATGGTGGATGGAATGGCCCCATTTGTCATCATATTAGCCGTGGTCCTTATCGGGTTTCTTTTCAGGCAACCTATGCGAAGCAAAAACCGAGTTCTCTTTTTCGGAACCATCATTTGGTTTCTGTTCGAACTGCATCACACCTTACTGGTTAACCCACCAGGCCGCTATCTGCTTCCGCTGTTCTTCTCCATGCTGGCGCTCATCGCCTTTTCAGTTTCCGAGATCGGAACTTCGAAATCTCAGAAAAGGGTCGTTTTCATCATTCTGATCCTTTTCGGAGGCTACAACATTTCAAATTATAGAGCCAGCTACTTGCAAAGAACCTTTGATGTGGAAGCGGTAAGAAATTATCTTGCTAATTACGAATTGAAGGACGAAGCTATGCTGGGCGTTTGGGCACCTACCTTGGCCGCCAACACCGAAGCCCGCTGCATTCCCGTCTGGTCCGACTTTAATTTCGATAAGGACCGGATGAGGAACTACCATCCGACACTGATCTTTTCCGAACCTGACGAAGCGGAAAGTGGTGAGGCTTTCAAAGCGCTGGGCATGAATTTGAAAGCCGATGCGGACAGCAGTCGCGAATTCAAGGTTTGGCGGTACAAGGTGGCTGTTCATTGGATGAAAAAACAGCATGATTGACCGATTCGCGGGTCTTCGTGATCCTGAAAAGTTGTGCCTTTCGGGCATATTGGTGCTAGCGATCGGCCTTTTCTCTTATACCAGTTATCGCGCAGCGGTTCTGTCATTCACCTATGACGAAAGCTCGACCGTACTCGAATATGTGAGCTGGCCCTACGAGTACATTTTCAACCGCGCACCCACGGCCACAAATCATGTGCTGAACACGGCCTTGATGAAATTCACATCCAGTATTTTTCCGCCCAGCGAATTCATT
>CAMCFW010000106.1 GCA_945874195.1 Chryseobacterium gleum | reverse complement strand
GGACGTGTTCTTCCACATTTTCAATCATCTACATCAGAACGGAAAGCAATTGGTTCTGACCAGCGACAAGGCCCCAGTTGAAATGCAGGGAATGGAGCAACGCTTGCTTTCGAGATTCAAGTGGGGCTTGGCAGCCGACCTTTCGGCTCCCGAACTGGAAACCCGTATCGCCATTCTTCGCAAGAAGGTGTATCAGGATGGAATTGAACTTCCGGAAGAAGTGCTCGAATACCTGGCCTACAGCATCACCAGCAATATCAGAGAACTGGAAGGCGCGTTGATCTCGCTACTTGCGCAAGCATCCTTGAACAAGAAGTCCATCAATCTGGACCTTGCCAAGCAGATGATCGACAAGTTTGTGAAGAACACAGCCCGCGAGATCAGCATCGATTACATTCAGAAAGTGGTCTCTGATTACTTCGACATGCCGATTGAACTGATGAAATCGAAAACACGCAAACGTGAAGTGGTTCAGGCCAGGCAGATCGCTATGTTCTATGCTAAGAACATGACCAAGGCATCGTTGGCCACCATTGGCGCGCAATGCGGAGGAAAAGATCATGCCACGGTGCTTCACGCTTACCGAACAGTCAACAACCTGATCGAGACCGACAAGCAGTTCCGCGGTTATATAACCGACCTCGATAAGAAGATAAAACTGTCGTAAGCCATGGCCGCGCCACGCGTGTTAATGGTATGTCTCGGAAATATTTGCCGAAGCCCCATGGCCGAAGGCATTCTCAAACGCAAGGCCCGATTTTCGGGCCTTGTCATTTTTGTTGACAGCGCAGGAACTTCTGACTGGCATAGGGACGAACGGCCAGATGAGCGTGCCATGGCCGAAATGGAATTGCACGGAATTGATATTTCCGGTCAGCGTTCGCGACTTTTCAAAGTCGCGGATTTCGACAGGTTCGACCACATTCTGGTGATGGACACTTCCAATCAGGCGAATGTGTTGGCAATGGCCAGAAATGAACAGGATTCCGAAAAAGTAAAGCTGATCCTCGATTTTGGGAATGAAGTGAAAGGCAGATCTGTTCCAGATCCCTACTATGACGATGGTTTCGACCGCGTGTACGAATTGCTCGACTTTGCCTGCGATGCCTTCATTAAAACGCTGAAATGAGCACCGGAACGCTCTTCCTTATTCCGGTCTCATTGGGCGAAACGAACAACGATCGATTGTTCCCCGCACTTAACCTGCGTCTGCTTGACGAGTTGAAATATCTTGTGGTTGAGAATGAAAAGACAGCCCGTAGGTTCATCAGATCTACTGGAAACACCCGTGATTTTGACCAATTGGAACTCATCCTGTTGGACAAACGCACCAAACGGGACGAGATTTCGCGCCCGATAGAACTGCTGCTTCAAGGCGAGGATGTCGGCATCATGTCCGAAGCAGGTTGTCCGGGTGTTGCCGATCCAGGGCAGATACTGATGGCCGAGGCGCATCTATTTAACGTCAAGGTTCAACCCTTGATCGGCCCCTCCTCCATCCTACTCGGCCTGATGGCTAGCGGCTTGAACGGACAAGGTTTTACTTTTCACGGCTATATTCCCATCGATAAGAAGGAACGCATCCATAAACTAAGAGACCTAGACGCACAGTTGACCCGGACCGGATTTACCCAGATTTTCATGGAAACGCCCTACCGCAACCAGCACCTGTTCGATGACCTACTGAAAACCTGTAACGGAAACCACAAACTGTGCGTGGCGGTCGACATCACCCTAGAAACCGAACAGATCAGAACCTTGGCCATTGCCGAGTGGAAGACCCAAACGATCGACCTTCACAAACGGCCTTGCATGTTTTTGTTGGGGAATTAAAGATCGGTGAAAACGTTGATTGAGCGGAGCTTCTCAAAAAACAGTTACGCGTCACACAACCCTTGGCCGAAGCCTCCTCACATATAGATCTGCCAAGATCCAGACTGTGAATATGACCGAGATGACGATGGAAAATGGCAGCGTGATGTTGTACCAATCGGAGAAGTAGTTTTGGTAACACAGATTGTAGAGCGGCACGAACATGAGGAAGCGCGCGATTTCCACAATATAGAACCACGGTCTGTTCTCCATAATGCCTCCAATGGAAAGCGTGCTGAGGCAGATTAGGAAGAAGAATGCGATCTGATAGAAGATGGTAAGACTGTCCAGCTCGCCCATGTAAGCGGCCAAAAAGTAAGTGAGCAATAAGAACTGTAGACTAACGTAGATCTTAAGGTGTAACGGCACATCGGCCGTATACCCCTTCAAGCTTGCAGCGGCCTTTTCGCCTGTGGTATTCATCTGTCCAAGCAGCTTGCCTAGGTATTCGGGCCCACGGAAGATCAAGGCGAATTTCGCGCGAACGGTCTTCAACTGCTTGCTGCCCTGCCACATCTCTGCATAAAAATGGAAGTTGGCCCAAACGGTGTTCAGGCTTCGCAATGGCGTGGTAATGCCATAAACGGGCTGTTCGTCCTCGTCAATGAAGGTGCCATGTAGCTTATCCCAAATGATGAACGTGGCGGCATAGTTATGGTCGAGATATTTGGCGTTTGTGCCATGATGCACTCGGTGGTGGGCAGGCGAATTGAAGATGGCCTCGAACCAACGCGGCATGCGGTCTATGGCTTTGGTGTGGATCCAATATTGATAGAGTGTAACGATGCCAGCAGCCGCACCGAAGCTCAGGAGGTCGATGCCCAGAAAAGGAATAGGCAAGAACAGTGGAAAAGCGAGCAGATTGTGAAACCAGCTTTGACGCAAGGCGACTGTTAGGTTGTACTCTTCGCTCTGATGATGAACGATATGTGCGCCCCAAAAAATATTCCACTCATGACCCCATCGGTGTGCCCAATAGAAGATGTAGTCGAAAAGCACAATGGCGAAGATCAGGCTATACCAACTCGGTGGGATCGTTATGACACGGAAATTGTCGTACACCCAAACGTAAAGCATAAGCAACACCGCCTTGGTCACTGCTCCAATGGCCTGACTTCCGATGCCGATATTCAGATTGGTGATGCTGTCTTCAAAATTATAGTCCTTCCCTCCGTTCCTCCTGAAATTATGCACCAGTTCAATGACAATGGTCAGCAGGAAAACGGGAATGGCAAAGAGGATGTAATTCGGATTCATTGGACAATAAAAAAGGGGTTCTGTTTCAGAACCCCTAATTTAAGGTGGTATTAACCCGAAATCAAGTTCTTCGAATTATTTAACGCTTATCAGTTCCACATCAAAGATCAGGTTGGTGCGTGGCTGTATCATGCCGCCTGCGCCACGGTCTCCATAAGCCAATTGGTAAGGGATGAGCAAACGGGCCTTCTCGCCAACCTTAAGCAGTGAAATACCTTCGTCCCAACCCTTGATGACGCGACCTACTCCAATTGGGAAGCTGATGGGTTCGCCTCTCGAGATGGAGCTATCGAACACATTTCCATCGTAGAGATAGCCTGTGTAATGAACTGCAACCGTGCTTCCGGCTGTTACAGGCGCGCCATCGGTCTTGTTGAGGCGTATGTAGCGCAACCCGGTTCCAGTAGAGATGGTGTCAAGCCCTTTTGTTACGAATGGAACCGGTTTGACGATCTTCTTCACATCCATCAACTGCACATCGAAAATGAGGGTCGAATTTGCTGGAATGGTCGGTCGTTCGGTGGCTCCATAACCCAATTGAGAAGGGATGATCAAAGTGGCCGAATCGCCAACGCTTAAGAACTTGATGCCCTCGTCCCAACCTTGAATAACACGGCCACCACCAAGCGGAAAGGTGAATGGTTGACCACGGTCATACGAATTGTCGAACGGAGCACCACTGAGCAGTCTTCCCGCATAATGCACAGAAACGTTGTCTCCGGCATCGGGTGTGGCGCCATTGCCATTTTTCCAGATGATGTATTTCAGTCCAGAAGCGGTGGTAATGGTGTCTTTGCTTGTTGATCGGGCCGCTTGGGCTGGTGCTTCGGACGTCTCGCTGGTTGCAGACTTATCGTTGCATTTTGCTGCCACCATCAACATCCATCCGGTAATGGCAATAAAGGTCAATTTCTTCATTTTCAAGTTCAATTTTTGGTTATCGGATTCAATACGTTCAACACTTCAAGGTCGTAGACCACCACCGCTTTGCGCGGAATGCAATCATCATCGCCTAGCAGTCCGAAAGCGAGGTGCGAAGGTAAAATTATTTTAAGCTTGTCTCCTTCGCGCAACAGCAGCATCACCTCTTCAAGTCCGCTCTCCACCCCACCTCTTCCAACAAGGAATTCCAGTGGACCTTTTTCATCTGATGAATAGCAGACCTTGCCTGTAAGAAGGCTGGTTTTGTACACACACCTTACGATCTTGCCCGTTTCAACCCGAATGCCGTTGCCCTTCTCGTAGATCATGTATTGAAGTCCAGAACCGGTATGGACCATGTTCCAATTGTTCCGTTTCACAAAATCGGCAATATCCTGCTGCTCCAATTCAACCAGCTCGTGATTGGCTTTCATCAGCGGCTCCTTGTATTTTGCCGGATCCACTTCTTGAGGCCGTTGCTCAGAAGTGTCGCAGGCCAGGAAAAGCGAAAGCAGAATAAAGGCTGGAAAGTATTTGATGGAAGCTAAGAGCCCGCTTCGTTGCTCGGATTGACGCCAAGATGTGCAAGTGTTGAACGGCATCATTTCAGCTTATCCGCATATTTCGGAAGGAGGCCAACGAACTTATCGATAGTTTCCTTTAGTGAAAGATCGGATCTTCCTCCGGCCGCGTTGCGGTGGCCTCCGCCTTCGAAGTTGACTCTCGAAAACTCATTCACATCAAAGTCCCCTATCGAACGGAACGAGATCTTCACCTGATCTTCGGCCTCAATGAAGATGGCCGAGAAGACGATGCCTTCAATTGAAAGCGGATAATTGACCGTTCCTTCCGTATCGCCCGACTGAAAGTGGAAGCGTTTCTTTTCTTCCATGGAAAGTGAAATGTAAGCGGTTCCGAATTGCTTGATCACGCTCAATTTGTCGTCAATGCAATAGCCCAGTAGCCTCAATCTGTGCTCAGAACTTGTGTTGTTCACTAGATTGTACACCTCATCGTTCCTAACCCCAAGGTCCATCAGATCGGCCACAATGCGGTGGGTTTCGGCCGTGGTGGACGGAAATCTGAAGCTGCCGCTGTCGGTCATTATTCCGGTGTAGAGACATTCGCCTGATTCCTTGTTCGGAATACTGTCTCCCATGATGGTAGCAAAGCGATGGATGAGCTGTGCGGTTGAGCACGAAGATGTGTCGGAAAGCATGAAATCGACAAAACCATCGGGCTGCGGATGGTGATCGATCATCACCTTCACGTTCTTCGAGTTCCTTATCACCTCTTCCAGGCCGAAAGCGCGGTTCGGGGTGTTGAAATCGAGACAGAACAGAACCTCCGCGTCATTCACCAGTGCCTCTGCATTCTTTTCGTTCCCTTCGTGTATCACCACCTTGTCCGTTCCTGGCATCCACTTCAAAAAAGTAGGATAGTCGTTGGGCATGATGACCTGCACCGAATGTCCTTTTGTATTCAGGTAATGATAAAGCCCCAGCGATGAACCAATGGCGTCTCCATCGGGGCTCTTGTGCGAAACAATGGCCACTTTCCGTGGACTTGATAGAAGCTGTCTCAGCTCCGTAAGGTCAGTCTTGCTCAATCTTTCCTTGATCTGTTTTGTTCGCACGAAGTTAACCAATTGGCACGTGAGGCTTTTTTCTATTTTCGCGGCAGATTAAAAAACACATATAACAACAAATGGCAACGAACAGAACTTTTACAATGGTGAAGCCGGATGCAGTTGAAAAGAACTACATCGGAGGGATTTTGGAGAAGATAAACACCGCGGGTTTTCGGATCGTGGCAATGAAATACACCAGTTTGACTGCCGCCCAAGCCGGAAAATTCTATGAAGTTCATAGCGCACGCCCATTCTATGGCGAATTGGTGGAGTACATGAGTTCAGGACCGATCGTTGCTGCCATTCTTGAAAAAGACAATGCCGTGGCCGACTTCCGAACATTGATCGGAGCAACCGACCCGGCAGACGCAGCGCCAGGAACCATCCGTGCCGCATTTGCCGAAAGCAAGGCGAAAAACGCGGTACATGGATCGGACAGCGATGAGAATGCCGAGATTGAAGGAAATTTCTTCTTCTCTCAGTTTGAGCGTCCATAGTCAACCAAGTGAAAAATGAGATTGTAAAGGTCAGGAGCAATTCCTGACCTTTTTTTTGTTCTGATCATATCCAAAGCAGAGGCCGATCCATGAAAGACAAACTTGGTACACGTATTGCGGAAGCCGAGAGCAGGAACATTTTCAATTGGTATATTTCGGGTCTAATCAAACAATCATGAAATTTCTCTTTTCGGCACTCTTCGCTTCAATCCTATCGCTTCACAGCTTCGCGCAAACTGATTTTTCGCTTACCGTCTATGAAACCTATGCCGACCATCAGGCCAAGAAGGGAAAGTCGCTTTACGAATTCATCGGATACGATTGGACGCTGGGTTCGCTTCACCTCTATTTCAGGATAAAAAAGAAGGAGGAATCGAAGGTGAAGGCTACTACAATTTGGGGATTCACCGTTGGCGATCAACTTTATAGAGTCATAGACGGACGGCCGTATCGCATGCTCATGAGCGGAACTGTGGTGTATTACGAGAACGGAATTGCGCATTTGAACATGCTTATTGGCGAAGAAAATTCTTCGGAAGTTGAATTGGGCGGTTTCAGTTTCATATCGCAGAACCTGACCACCGAGATCATCGAATTCCCATCTGCAAAAGCAACCAAGGAGTTTGGCGAGAAACCAGAACTGAAGCTTCTTTTCGAATGCGTTGAGAAGATGAAAAAGACCAAAACGGAAAAGATCCGTGAGTGCGTCAAAGAGAATATCTAATCCCTCAGTTTCACCACCTTACTTGAAAATCTATCGGAGTCTGTTAGCACTTGAAGGTAATAGACACCTTCTGCGAGTTTCTGTAGTCCGTTGAATTGAAATTTCATTGCGCTGGTCTTACTGATCTCGCTTTCAATGGCATCGATCGGCTGACCGGTTCCGCCCACCAATTGGATCTTGATCCTCTGCTTCACCGAAGAATAG
>CAMCFW010000105.1 GCA_945874195.1 Chryseobacterium gleum | reverse complement strand
CGAGTATTTGAATCCTTCGTACGCATCTCGGAGGTCCGCATGCGCATCGATCTGCAGAATGCCGAAAGATTCGTGCTTTTCGGCCAAAGCCTTCATCAATCCAAGAGGCGTGCTGTGGTCGCCACCGAGCACGGCCACCAGTTTTCCTTCTTCCAAAAGAGTACCACATCGTGCTTGAACGTAGTCCATTAACTCTTGACACTGCTCATTGATCTCAGTCAGCAGCACCTGCATTTCGGGGTGGTCCTGCGTCATTCCTTCTTCCCACTTGCGGATAACGGCCTGTGCTTTTTTTCTGTAATGCTTGTTCAGATCTGCCCATGCCATTGGAATCTCGTCCATGGCAATGCCCATTTTCCAAGCATCCTTTTGTCCGGAATAGTAGAGATCCACTTGCTTGGAGGCCCAAAGAAGCGCTTCGGGTGCATCGCTTGTTCCATCACCGAAAGAAACGGTCACGTCCCATGGCACGGGCACGATCACCACTTCGGCTTCGTCCACATCGAACGGAAGTCCGAAAAGTCCTGCGTCTTCCAACCCTGGGCCATTCGGGTCGAAGCTGTCTATCTTCTGCTGTTTGCTCATGTTGGTCTAAAACGAGAAAGGCCCCGAATGCGGAGCCTTTCCATGGATAAAATGTCAGTTGAATTATTTTACGGCATCCGAAAGCTCGCTTCCAGATTTGAAGCGAACCACTTTTTTTGCCTTTATCTTGATCTCTTTACCAGTCTGAGGATTCCTCCCGGTTCTGGCAGCGCGCTTGGAGACGGAGAACGAACCGAAACCTACAAGGGCAACGCGGTCTCCGCTTTTCAATGCCTTGGTGGTGGCAAGCACAAATCCGTCAAGAGCTCGTTTTGCGTCCGCTTTGGAAAGTCCGGCACTTGCGGCAATTTCTTCAATCAATTCTGCCTTGTTCATGGTTGATAGTAATTGGTGTTGGGTTGTTTATCGCTTCAAATATATATGGCGCTTCAGGCTAGGCAATGGGTGGACCTGATTTCTTCCTGTTTTGTTGATAAATGCGAACGAATGTTGATAACTGAAACACGCAAAGCCGCGCCAATAAAGCGTTTCAGCGTGTTGGATAGGTTCGGTCAACTTACTTGGCAGTTTGTCCAGAAATCGAATGTCCCAATAGAAAATCTGTTGAGAACATGCGTTTCTTGCCGGCGAGCTGCAGCTCAACGATACGAAGCCATCCATCAGCACAGCAGATGTGCAGGCCCGTTCCATCCGTTCTCAGCGAACCTAGGGTACCGGACGATGTAAGCGGTGAATGTTCAGCTGAAAAGATCTTAAGACCCGTCTCGTTGACTCCATCAGTCAGAAACGTGTAGGCGGTTGGATAAGGCGATAGGCCCCGAATAAGGTTGAACACCGAAATGGCAGAATGCGTCCAATCTATTCGACAATTTTCTTTGAAGATCTTGGGAGCTTCCTTCAATTCTACATCCACGGCAGGCTGTGGTGTTGAAGGGGCGGTTCCATTTTCGATGGCGATCAAGGTCCGCTCCACCAGTTTTGCCCCAACCCCCATCAGTTTGTCATGCAATTCTCCAGCTGTTTCCTCTGGGCCAATTTTCACCTTTTCTTGAAAGATCAAATTTCCAGTGTCGATCTCATGTTTCAGCAAGAATGTGGTTACACCTGTTTCTGTTTCTCCGTTGATCACAGCCCAGTTGATCGGTGCGGCACCGCGATAATGGGGCAGAAGCGAGGCATGCAGATTGAAGGTGCCTTTTTCGGGCATGTTCCACACTGACTCAGGCAGCATTCTGAACGCAACCACCACCTGAAGCGTGGCCCCAAGCAATCGAAGTTCCTTCAGGAATTCTTCCGATTTCAGATTTGTGGGTTGAAGCACATGGAGGCCATTTTCAACCGCAAACTGTTTGACGGCCGATGGCTGCAATTTCATTCCTCTGCCCGCAGGCCGGTCGGGTGCAGTGACCACGCCAACCACATTGAAACCACCTTTTATCATTGCCCTGAGCGAAGCCACAGCAAATTCGGGTGTTCCCATAAAAACGATGTGGTCCTTACTCATGAACTCGTGCATTCTTCCATTTTCCGCTCCAAAGATATAATCCAGCGAAAAGCCCCATGAAGACGAAATAGACGATCTCTGAGGTCCAGACCATGTACAACGGCTGATGAAACTGATGCACCATCCGGTAGGTGAAATTGAGATATATGATCAACGTGCTGATCTCGATCACTAGGGTCATCAGCGTATTTCCTGTTCCTGAAACAACCGAAAGAAGGACCATGGACACGGCAAACAGAATAATGGAAATGGAAATGACATATACAACTGGAACCGAATCTGAGATCAAGGTCGGATCATTCGTAAATACCGAGAGCAACAAACGCACCTCGATCAAATTCAGCAACATGAGGGCCACCGAAGACAGAACACTCACGATCAATAAGCGTTTGATCAGCTTAAAAACCAGATGCGTGCCGCCTTGACCAATGAGTCTGCTTACCAGACTCTGTGTGGCCTGTCCTATACCGATCAATGGAATCATTAGCACAGAATATCCGCTTCTAACCACGTTTGAAATGGCCAGTTCGCGTTCTCCCATCCCTTCAATTATGACGAAAAAAGTGAGCCACGAGGCGATGGAGATCACATGCTGAACAATGACCGGTGTGGCTATTCTAAGAATCATCAGTATCTGTTTGAGATCCGGCTTAGCAAAATGAAAGCAATGGAACTGCTCGCCCAAACGTTTTCGTCTCACCCACCAGACCAGATAGACCAAGCTGAGAAGCTCTGAAAGCACCGAAGCATAAGCGGCACCTTGAATCTCGAGACGCGGAAAACCGAAATTTCCGAAAACCAACAGATAATTGAACACGAAATTGAAAGCAGCCATCATTCCTGCCGCATAAGAAATAGCGCGAGTGTCGCTAATTCCGGTCAGGAAGCAGCGATAACCCACCACGATGGCCGCTGGGATCAATCCAACCACTCGGATATCGGTATAAAGCAAGGTGCTACGTAAAACGGCCTCCGACCTGATGATGTACGACAGGATCTGCTCCGCAAAAAGGAAATGAAAAAGGATCATGAAGCCAGACATGGCTAGCAACAGATACATCAAATGATCGAAAACAGGACCTATATGTTCCGGGCGCTCTTCACCATGATAACGCGCCATGATGATCTGCGCACCAATGCCCAGACCGAATGCCGCCATCAGCATCACAAGCACGTAAATTCCTCCCAGACCAGATGCCCCTAAGGCCACTTCGCTCACTCTGCCAAGAAAAGCGGTGTCGGTCACGTTAATGACCGTAACAGCCACAAACCCGAGAATGAGCGGGTAGGAGATGTTCCAAATATTACGATATGAGATGGTTTCGTGCATCAGGAAACATGCAACATCAGCCCTTTCAGATATTCTCCTTCGGGATGATAGATGTTTACCGGATGATCGACCGCATGTCCCAGTCGTTTTAGCACGCGCACATTGCGTCCCGCGTTAATGGCCGCTGCCAGAACTGCACTTTCGAACATCTGCGGACTGACCACCTGAGAACACGAGAACGTAAATAAGAGACCATTGGGAGCAATGACCTTGAATGCGGTCTCATTCAAACGCTTGTAGCCTTGAACCGCTCGATGCCTGGCTTTAATGCTCTTGGCAAAAGCAGGGGGGTCAAGAATGATCAAGTCGTATCCATCGGCCTTTTCCACAAACTTGAAAGCGTCTTCGCACAGCGCCACATGATTCTTGTCAAAACCATTTGCCACCGCATTTTCGGCCGCAAGGTCAACGGCCGGTTGCGAAATATCTACCGAAGTGACCTTTTTGGCACCGTTGGCCAAGGCATACACCGAAAATCCTCCCGTGTAGCAGAAAGTATTGAGTACAGTTTTGCCCTTGGAAAAGCTGCCTACTAAGGCACGATTGTCGCGCTGGTCAATGAAAAAACCGGTCTTCTGTCCGTTCACCCAATTCACCTTGAACTTGATGCCGTTCTCCAACACAACGGTTTCTTCCTTTTTACCTTTCAGGAAATCGTGTTGCTTGCTGGCCACATTGCGGTGGTAGATGGTGTTCAGGCTCAAGCCTTTCACGGAATCCAGCGCCTTTGATATCTCTTTGGCGCAAAGAGCCATACCGTCCGTATGGCTTTGGATCACCGCACCATCATTGTAAATATCAACCACACAACCCGGTAGACCATCTCCTTCAGCATGGATCAAGCGGAAGCAGTTGTTATTTGAGTTCAAAAGACCCATCGATCTCCTTACATCGAAGGCTTCCTGCATCCTTCTGTTCCAAAACGATTGGTCAATACGTTCCTTTTCGAAAGTGAGAATTCGAACGGCAATCGAACCATTGTGGTAATGCCCGGCCCCGAGGTAATTTCCTTTCGAATCTTCAACACTCACCAATTCTCCATCATCTATGGTGGCGCTGGTCTTGCCAATGGCGCCCGAAAACACCCAACGGTGCTTTCGCTGAAGAGAACTTTCCTTTCCTTGCTTTAAAATGATGGTTTTCATTGGCGACAAAGGTATTTTTAAAGTAGTGATTCAGGCGGTCGGTTTATTGTCTGGGATTCGAACATTATTGATCAAGGTTCACCGGGATTCAACATTCGCCTTTCACTCCTTCAAAATCGATTGGTCAAGGAATAATTCATTTTCTACATTTACCTGATCTCTAACACAACCCCGTTCATGAAAAAGAACCTTACTCTACTATTAATTACCGTACTATTCGTTTCCACTCAGGCGCAGAATCTAGTGGTCAACCCTAGTTTCGAACAAACGGCCAGCAACTGTGGCAACTTCGGAGGCGAAGGTTTTTTTACGGATCTTGATGGCACTTGGAGCAACGCAAGTAGCAATGCGCTTGGCGATAGCTGTTCATCTCCAGACCTTTTCTCATCGTGCAACACCATCTTCGGTAGCCCTGGCCCAACACATATGCCGAGTTCGACCTTGGGTTATCAATATTCGAGAACGGGAACCCGCCATGCTGGTATCATCACTCACGAGGCTTTGGACAATTATCGTGAATACATTCAAGGCCAAACTTCCTCACCTCTTCAGGCGGGAGTGAGCTACTGCGTGAGCATGTACGTAAGCCGCGGAAACGATGTGATATACGCAACGGATAACGTGGGCATCTATTTCACCAACACCCCATATGTGCGCGATCCATGCCCTGGACAGACCAATTCACTTATAAACGTGACCCCGCAATTGAATTACGATTGTGCTCCGATCACTGATACCACGGCCAATTGGTTCCGATTGCAGTGGAATTATGTTGCAGTGGGGGGAGAGCGCTACTTTACCATTGGCAATTTCTTCAATAACGCCAACACAACCATCGTAAACATTGGCGGAAGTTTCACTAATCCGTACGCCTATTACTTCATTGATGATGTGAGCATAGTGGCCAGCGCATCATGCTGTTATGCAGACCTTCCAGAGCCCGAGATCGTATGTCTTGATGATGCGCCATTCAACCTAACTGCCACCGGTGGTGTTGGCAGTAGTTGTTCGAATTCGGTAACTGGAACTTGGAGCGGAGCTGGCATCACCAATGCAAGTTCAGGCACATTCAATCCTACGGTTGCTGGGGTCGGCACTCACACATTGACCTATACGATGAGCTGCGGCTTCACGGGAACATCCACCGTCATTGTCAGCGCATGTGCAGCGCTTTCAGTATGTCTCGAATCGAACGGGCAATTGACCGTTACTGGCGGAACAGGTCCTTATACGTGGAACGTACAGGTACAAGGGCAGGATTGCAGCCAATGTTTCAATCAGTTTCCATTCCCTCCTTGCACGTTTCCAGACAATTGTGCCACAATAACCCTTGAATGGGCTTTATATACAACGGGAAGCACGGTTAATGCGCCAGGCACTTGGCCAATTCAGGTACTCGATAGCGATGGAGGCATGCTTCAAATTGCCAGCAGCGCGGGTCTTCCGCTGTGCAATGCAAATCCGTGTGCATTGAACGTGAATCTGGTGTCTTCACAAGATGCTTGTGACGGAACGAGCAATGGATCGGCCACTGTATCTGCAACAGGTAACATTGGTACCGTAAACTACACGTGGAACAGCAGTCCGGCTCAATCTGGACCGACCGCTTCCAATCTGGCTGCCGGACCCTATATCGTCACAGCAACCGATCTTCAAGGTTGTTCCGAAACCCTGGAAGTGACGCTGGGAAATGAAACCGTTACGGCCTATGCGGGCGAAGATCAAGTACTTTGCAAGGGAAATTCCATCCAACTGAGCGCTACGGGCGGTGTAGGATACGTTTGGAATAATGGCGCTGGAGCAGGCCAAACCGTAACTGTTGGCCCTGGAGCCACCACCACTTATACGGTTACGGTTACAGGCGAGGGCGGATGTCCAGATACCGATGACGTGCTGGTTACAGTTTACGAAACTCCTGCTGTTAGCGTAATAACAACGGATCAAACGGTTTGCAACAACGATCTGCCATTTCAGCTTGATGCTACTCCTGCTGGAGGTGTATTCAGTGGGCCTGGGGTAACTGGAAGTACATTCGACCCGGCTGTGGCAGGTTCTGGTTCGCACGTGGTGCTCTATGAATATTACGAACAACAGGAATGCCCGGGCGAAGATATCGTTGTGATTACTGTGGATATCTGTACTGCCATTTCAGAAGAAAGCGGCCTTTCAGGAATGTCGGTCCATCCGAATCCTAGCTCTGGTCTGTTCATTTTGCAATACAACGGGGAACTTCAAGGCGCATCCGAGGTACTTGTTACTGACCTGAGCGGAAGGAACGTAATTAGACCGATCAGGGTCGAATTGAACGGACTTCAACTACAGATCGACCTTAGCACCTTGGTAAATGGTCAATACCTCTTGCACATCAATAAGGATGACAATAGACTTGGTACAACAAGATTGACCAAGTTCTGACGACCAGAACCTGGTATTGAGTTTTTTGAAGAGGCTGATGCACCACAAACGCATCGGCCTCTTTGGTTTTTCCTGAAAACCATGAAATAAACCAAGCGAACGGTCGTTCACGCCACGTGAATAGAAAAACTATCTTTGCGGCCATGTTCAAAAAGGCCTATTCAGC
>CAMCFW010000104.1 GCA_945874195.1 Chryseobacterium gleum | reverse complement strand
AAAGGGGTTTACAAGAATAAGATCAAGCAGCTTCAATACTGGAGCCTCTAAGATGGTTATCGTAACGGGCGGAACAGGCTACATCGGTTCTCACACGGTGGTGGAACTGATCAATAATGGCTACGAAGTGGTCATTCTTGATAACCTGTCGAACTCGTCAGAAACGGTGATCGATTCCATTGAAGAGATCACTGGAAAACGTCCCGGATTCTTTAAAGTTGACATGGACGACTCCAGTCAACTTTCCGCTGTTTTTCAGAAGTTGGGCAAGCGTGCAAAATCCGTCATCCATTTCGCTGCCAAAAAGGCCGTGGGCGAATCGGTACAGGATCCGTTGGGCTACTATCGGAATAATCTGGACAGCCTCATAAACCTGCTTTTTGAGATGAGAAAGCATCAGGTCACTAATCTGGTCTTTTCTAGCAGTTGCACGGTTTATGGCCAGCCTGACGTTTGCCCTGTCACCGAAGAAACGCCAAGAAAGGAGGCAGAATCGCCTTACGGAAACACCAAATCCATGTGCGAGGACATCATCAGGGATTCAAGCCGGGCTGATGGTTTAAAGGCCATCTCGTTGCGTTATTTCAATCCGATAGGGGCGCATGCATCTGCTAAGATCGGGGAGTTGCCTACCGGAATCCCCAACAATCTTGTTCCGTATGTAACGCAGACGGCAGCAGGTATCCGAAAGGAACTCACCATTTTCGGAAATGATTATCCAACCGTTGACGGCACCTGCATCCGCGATTACATTCATGTGGTCGATCTGGCCAAGGCGCATGTGCAATCGTTGCGGAGAATTGAGAATGATCAGATGGAAAGTAACTATGAGGTTTTCAATGTGGGCACGGGACAAGGAAGTAGCGTTCTTGAAGTGGTCAATACGTTCGAAGCAGTGACCGGACGTAAAGTGCCATACAGCTTCGGGCCAAGGCGCGCGGGCGACATCACACAGGTTTTTGCCGACACCTCGAAGGCCAACGCCAAACTGAATTGGAAGGCGGAATTGGGTTTGAAAGAGGGGCTCAGTTCATCATGGAACTGGGAACAGAACTATAGAAGTAGAAAAGCATGAGAACCATCATCATTACGGGCGGTGCAGGATTCATAGGGTCACACGTGGTCCGCAGATTTGTGAACAACTATCCCGATCACAGAATTGTGAATCTCGATGCGTTGACATACGCAGGAAACCTCGAAAATCTGAAGGATATTGAGCACGCCCCGAACTATGTTTTCGAGCATGCCGACATTACGGATGAGGCAAAATTGAAGGAGGTGTTCGCCAAATACAAGCCAGAAGGCGTGGTGCATTTGGCAGCAGAATCGCATGTAGACCGTTCCATTTCCGGTCCGATGGCTTTCGTTAGAACGAACATTCTCGGAACAGTGAATCTGCTCAACGCGGCAAAGCAGCTTTGGAACGGAAACTGGGAAGGCAAACGATTCTACCACATTTCAACTGATGAGGTGTATGGTTCGTTAGGCGAAGAAGGTTTCTTCTATGAGACAACCGCCTACGATCCGCGAAGCCCATATTCGGCTTCAAAAGCCAGTTCTGATCACTTGGTGAGAGCCTACTATCACACCTACGGATTGCCGGTGGTCATTTCAAATTGCTCAAACAACTACGGCCCAAATCATTTTCCGGAGAAACTCATCCCATTGGCCATCCATCGCATTCAGAACAATCAGGAAATTCCTGTTTACGGAAAGGGCGAGAACGTGCGCGACTGGCTTTATGTTGAAGACCACGCTTCGGCCATCGATGTCATTTTTCACAAAGGAGGACTAGGCGAGACCTACAACATCGGTGGGAATAACGAATGGACAAATATTAACCTTATCCGATTGCTCTGTTCGATCATGGACGAAAAACTGGGCCGCGAGAAAGGAACTTCCGAGAAGCTCATCACATTCGTGAAAGACCGTGCGGGCCACGACCTGCGCTATGCCATTGATTCAACAAAACTCAAGACCGAGTTGGGCTGGGAACCGAGTCTAACGTTCGAGGAAGGTCTTCCGAAAACCGTTGACTGGTATTTGAACAATGAAGCATGGCTGAAGAATGTTACTTCGGGCAGCTATCAGAACTATTACAAACAACAATACCAGGAACGCTAATGTATTCAACGCCTTTCCATAGTATGGACATCAGCCGGTCAACTTTCCTCATCACGGGAGGAGCTGGGTTTGTCGGATCCAACATTGCCGAATACCTGATGAAGTATGGGGCCGGAAAGGTGAAGGTGCTCGACAATCTGTGCGAAGGACGGATCGAGAACATCCAACCATTTATCGGTAAACCCAACTTCGAATTCATCAATGGCGATATTTCTGATTCGGAAACGTGCAGAAAGGCATGCGAAGGAGTGGATTACATCACGCATCAGGCGGCATTGGGTTCGGTCCCACGGTCATTGGCCACACCGTTGATGACCAACGAAGCAAATGTTACTGGCTTTCTCAATATGCTCACTGCCGCCAAGGATGCCAAGGTCAAGCGGTTCGTTTATTCCAGTTCCTCTTCTGTTTATGGAGATAGTTTGAAACTTCCGAAGGTGGAGGAGCACATCGGTGCGCCACTTTCGCCTTATGCAGCTTCCAAATTCGTGAATGAGGTGTATGCCGGTGTGTATGCCCTTAACTACGGAATTGAAGTGGTCGGCCTTCGTTATTTCAACATTTTCGGACCTAATCAGAAGCCAGATGGGCCGTATGCTGCGGTCATTCCGTTGTTCATGGACGCGTTGCTGAAGGGAGAATCTCCCTATATCAATGGTGATGGCGAGCAGTCACGTGATTTTACCTTCGTTGAGAACGCTGTGCAGGCGAACATCCGCGCCATGTTCTCGCAGATTCCGGGCGCAACTGGGCGCGTTTACAACATCGCCTTTGGTGAACGAACCACTATCAACGAGCTGTACTTTACGTTAAAGGATCTGGTTGAATCAGATGTCAATCCTACCTATCGCGAAGCAAGAAAGGGTGATGTTCAGGATTCACTCGCTGACATTTCTAAAGCCCAAGCTTACTTGGGATATGATCCTAAGGTCAGCATTCGTGAGGGTTTGGAATTGACGCTGGCTTGGTTTGCGAAGAATTTCGGGAGCGAGATCACTCGTTGAAGAAAAGCTCGTTTGCACGTTGGGCTATGCACCTGCCATGATATTCTGAACGGTCGAGCGTGGAGCGCAGATTCGTTCCCGCGTATAATCGACTGTAGGCCGCTTCTTCGGCCATTGCGGTAAATGACAGGTAGTGTCGTTCGTCAAGGTTGAAGATCGCCTGCGAATTATCTCTGAACTCAATATCACCATATAGGTTGATAAGCACTTGTGTTGCCGAATAGGCCATTGTCGCTCTCAAAGATGGAAATTCGGGCGTGGCCGGATTCAAAAGAAACGATTCCCAACTTGGATCATTGTTTGCTCTGATCACGGTTATAGGTCGCACGGTGAAATAGGTGTACTTCAGTTTATAGGTAGAAACATAGGTATCGGCCATGGCAATGCAAAGTTGAGCCCAAGCCGTAACGGTCTCCTTTCCGTCCAAAAGGTTCTGGTCAATAAGTTGGGCAAGTATGGAAACATAATGGCCTGGCACAGTGAAACTACCGCTGCCGTCATTCCAGAACTTGGCAATGGCCTCTTGCTCTGAGTTCAAATTCGCCCTGTATTCGATCAATTCCAACAGATCGTTCTCATACTGGGTTTGCGGCTCGGTCGAGAAATCTTCCGGTAGTCCCGGATGGCAGAGCGTAATGAGCTGATCGTTGGTGAAGGTGAATGGGCGGATATCTCCCCAACAAGCCAATTCCGGTCCACTGAATGCAGTGAGGGTGGGCTTCCAATGCTGAGGTCCGAGGGGAAGAGTCTTGGTACATTGCAGCACTTGGTCATATCCATCCGAAGCGCTCCATTCATTGATGGCATCCCCTATCAACCAACCGAATTCCCTAGAGCGGTCGATAACTGCTTCAGAAACACCGATGGCCGCATAATCTCGTTCGTGCGAAGAGTAAGTGGACGAAAGAACAAGTTTGATATTGATCGGAGCATCTTCGAAATGATGGGCCAGCGTTCGGTGCATGGCCGCCTCAGCAATCACACCGTAATTGTAGCTGAGTTCGGGGTCAGGTTCAGGCAGTGCATCCAATCCTTGCAATTGGCCAACCAGCGAGCGCATATCATCTGAACTCAATGCGTAGCCCTGATAATATGCAATGCTTGCATAGGCCAGAATGCGGGAGGCCTGAGGACCACTCATATTCGTTGATCGGATTATGGCCGTGAGCTGTTCCATCCATTCGCCAAGCTGGTCAGGAGAGGTGGTCTCTTCAATCCCCTCCACCCGTTGCGGCCTATCTTCTTCACAACCAGTTTGAACAAGAAGCATTAGGCAAGTGAACAGTAAAAGTGGAATGGACTTTTTGAGTGTCATCAAAATGAAATTTGAAAGATGAAATTAGCGATTTATCCTACGGAGGAGGTGACAACTTGGCGATTCACCTTCTTGATGAGCCCACACAGCACTCTGCCCGGACCTACTTCGGTGAATGATGTGGCCCCATCGTGCAACATCTGGTTGATGGTCTGTGTCCATTTGACTGGGGCTGTGAGTTGGGCAATAAGATTTGATTTGATGATATCAGGATTGGAGACCACCTGACCGGTCACGTTCTGATAGATCGGGCAAATGGGTTTGTTCACGGTGGTATGCAAGATGGCGTCCTCAAGTTCCAGTTTGGCCGGTTCCATTAACGGACTATGAAAGGCTCCTCCAACATTCAATTTAATGGCACGTAATGCACCGTATTCAGTCAGTTGTTCACACGCTAGATCCACACCTTTTATCGACCCAGAGATTACTATCTGACCAGGACAATTGTAGTTGGCCGGAACAACCACCTCGTTGATCGATGCGCAGATGTTGGCCACGGCTTCATCTTCCATTCCTAAAATGGCTGCCATGGTTGATGGTGTGAGTTCGCAGGCACGCTGCATGGCCTGCGCTCGTTTCGACACCAGTTTCAGTCCGTCCTCGAAGGTGATGGCCTTATTGGCTACCAGAGCCGAAAACTCGCCCAGCGAGTGGCCTGCCACCATGTCTGGTGCGAAATCTGGCATGGTCAGGGCCGTGATAACCGAGTGAAGGAAGACGGCCGGTTGGGTCACGTTGGTCTGCTTCAGTTCTTCTTCGGTACCATTGAACATGATCTCCGTTATCTCGAAACCGAGGATCTTATCTGCCTTATTGAACAGATTCTTGGCCTCAGAAGAGTTTTCATATAGCTCTTTGCCCATTCCGACAAACTGCGACCCTTGACCTGGAAATACGTCTGCTTTCATTTAGTTTGAATTCAAACTCCGTAATATTCTACGTAGTTGTTCTCTGTTTCAATGAGTTTGATGTAGTGGAGAATAGCACCTTCTTTGGCAATAAGTGGAGCTAGGATATTCCAGAATTCCATGGCCAAAATTTCGGTTGATGGGAATTTCCCGAGCATGAAATCCACATCGAGATTCAAATTCTTGTGGTCCACTTTCTCAATGATCTCCTGCTGAATGATCTTGCTCAGATCCTTCAGGTTCATTACAAAACCTGTTTCCGGATTTACTTCGCCTTTCACCGTTACTACCAGATCGAAATTATGCCCATGCCAATTGGCATTTGCGCATTTACCGAAGACCTCATCGTTCTTTTCAACACTCCAGTTCGGGTTGAAAAGTTTATGGGCTGCATTGAAGCGTTCCCTTCGTGTAATGTAGATCATAAGGCCTGAAACGGAGCGCAAAGATAGAACGATCTATGGCAGATGAAGGTCTATTGATAACTTTGACGGATGCCTGAGAACATAGCTCGAATTCTGTTGGTTGCCGCTACTGACGCAGAAATGCCTAAAGCTAAGTTATCATGTGTTGATGGATTGATAATCGGGGTTGGTATGGTCAGTGCCTGCTTTCAACTCACCAAGGTGCTTTCCAATTCAAAATATGACCTGGTCGTGAATATTGGTATTGCTGGTTCATTCAATTCTCAGTTCAACATCGGTTCGGTTGTGCAGGTGGTTTCAGACCGATTTACGGAATTGGGAGTGGAGGATCACGAACGCTTCATACCGGCCGATGAGGTCGGACTTTTGCCTACGGAAAAACTACATTTCGAAACCGATCTTCGAGTAGGGTTGTTGCCAACCGCTAATGGCATTACGGTCAATCGTGTTCATGGCTCGGTAGATACGATCAACGAGGTCAGATCCCAATTTTCACCAGATGTGGAAAGCATGGAAGGGGCGGCTGTGGCCTTTGTGTGTAAACAATTCAATGTTCCGTGGGTTCAGTTAAGGGCCGTATCGAACATGGTGGAACCCAGAAACCGAGCTGCATGGAATATTGAGTTGGCGCTGAGGAATCTGCATGGCGTGTTGCCAGAAATACTCGAGAACATCACCGATGAAGCGTAAGATCACTGTTGGATTTTCACCTTGCCCGAATGATACATTCATATTCGATGCACTGGTGAATGGCAAGATAGACAACGACCATTTTGAACTTGAAGTGGTTTTAGCGGATGTGGAACAACTGAACCGAATGGCCATGTTGGGCAAACTGGATGTTACCAAGATCAGTTATAATGCGTTTGCCCACGTTCATTACATGTATCAATTGCTGAATTCAGGAAGCGCTCTTGGAAATAATTGTGGCCCGTTGCTGATATCCAAGAAGATGATGACGGACGATGAGCTGCACCATGCCACCATTGCCATTCCGGGACTGAACACCACTGCCAACTTCCTCATGTCTTTTGCTTTTCCGAATGCGCAGAATAAAAAGGAGTTCCTTTTTTCTGAAATTGAACAGGCCGTGCTTGATGTAAGGGTTGACGCGGGCGTCATCATCCACGAAAATCGTTTCACGTATTATCAAAAGGGATTGACCAAGATTGCCGATCTGGGGGAACATTGGGAACGGTCCACGGGTTCTCCCATACCTCTTGGCGGTATTGCCATACATCGCAGATTGAAGCCGTCAGACCGTCAATTGTTCGATAAGCTTCTGCGTCAAAGCGTTGAATATGCATTCGCCCATCCAAATGATTCGAAGGAATATGTGAAATGTCACTCGCAGGAAAT
>CAMCFW010000103.1 GCA_945874195.1 Chryseobacterium gleum | reverse complement strand
TCAAAAGGTTATTGTTTAAACTTGTAAGCCAAAGCCGAAAGCATGTCAGAAAAGGATTTACAGGCCATCTTTGAGCAGAAGATTGCGAATGAAGTAAAGTTGGAGCCAAAGGATTGGATGCCCGAAGCCTACCGGAAGAACGTTCTTAGGCAGATGGCGCAACATGCACACTCCGAGGTGGTGGGCATGCTTCCAGAAGGAAATTGGATTACCCGCGCTCCGAGTTTGAGAAGAAAAGTGGCCCTTTTGGCCAAGATCCAGGACGAGGCCGGGCATGGTCTGTACCTCTATAGCGCTGCCGAAACGCTTGGAAAAGACCGCGACACTCTGGTACGTGAACTGCTTGACGGAACAGCCAAATACAGCAGTATCTTCAATTATCCGGCACTAACCTGGGCCGACATAGGTGCAGTGGGTTGGTTGGTTGACGGTGCGGCCATCGTCAATCAGATCATGCTACAGAAAACCAGCTACGGACCGTATTCGCGCGCCATGATCCGCATATGCAAGGAAGAAAGTTTCCATCAGCGACAGGGATACGAGATCATGCTCACGCTTTGCAGAGGCTCGGAAGAACAGAAGGCAATGGCACAGGATGCACTGAACCGATTCTGGTGGCCGAGCTTGATGATGTTCGGCCCATCGGACAAAGAATCTCCTCACTCAGCACAAAGTATCGCATGGAAGATCAAGCGTATGGGAAATGACGACCTGCGTCAGAAGTTCATTGATCAGACCGTGAAACAGGCCGATTTTCTTGGATTGACAATTCCAGATAAGGATCTGAAATGGAATGCTAAAAAAGGTCAGTACGACTGGGGTCAGATAGACTGGGAAGAGTTTTACAACGTGATAAAAGGCAACGGTCCGTGCAACAAGGAACGACTTGAAGCCCGACAAAAGGCCTATGACAATGGGGCCTGGGTGCGCGATGCCGCAACAGCATACGCAAACAAACGCGCTGAACGTAAAAAGAAGGAAGCAGCATAAACCAGCTTTTAGGACTTAGCGGTTAGGTGTTAATTACACACTCGGTCGCTCGTCACTAATCGCAATTCACTTATTAAGAATGGAACGAAAAGATTGGCCTCTTTGGGAGGTATTTGTAAGAAGCAAGGCTGGATTGAGCCACAAACATTCGGGAAGTCTTCACGCGCCCGATGCCGAAATGGCCATCAGCAACGCCCGAGATGTTTACACCAGAAGAAATGAGGGCGTGAGCATCTGGGTGGTGGAAAGCAAGCACATTCATTCCACGTTGGAAACCGATGCGGAATCCATGTTCGACCCGAACGAGGACAAGATCTACCGTCATCCGACATTCTACGATATTCCGGACGAAGTAGGACATATGTGATGATGGAGAAGAATCAGGCCTTATACAATTACCTCTTGCGCCTTGGCGATAGTTCGGCCATTATCGGTCATCGGCTGAGCGAGTGGTGCGGACACGGACCCGAACTGGAAGAAGACATTGCCATTATCAATACGGCATTGGATCTTTTAGGACATGCACGTTCCATATATTCCTATGCTGGAGAAGTGGAAGGAAAAGGGAGGGACGAAGATGATATTGCCTTCCTCCGAATTGAAAGAAACTATCGGAATGCCCTGATCTGCGAATTGCCGAATGGACACTATGGCGATACAATTGCCCGTCAACTCCTTGTGGATCAATTCAATCATCTTCTTTTTTCGGAACTTGTTAAATCAACGGACGAGACCGTTGCCGCCATTGCTGCCAAGGCCATTAAAGAGATCACTTATCATTTAAGAAGAAGCACCGAGTGGACCCTTAGATTGGGCGATGGAACGGAAGAAAGTCACGCTAAAATTCAAGCATCGTTCGACAATATTTGGGCTTACACAGGTGATCTGTTTGCAGAAGACGAAAGCGATGCCGTGATAGTTGATGCCGGAATTGGACCCGATCTGAAACTTCTGCGTCCAGTTTGGAGAGAACGTGTGAAAGCCGTGCTTACCGAAGCAACTTTGACCACCCCTGAAGATGGATGGATGCATGTCGGAAGCAAACAGGGACGACATACGGAGCACATGGGCCATATTCTTTCCGAGCTTCAATACATGCAACGGACCTATCCCGGCTGCGAGTGGTAGTATTGAGTTCAACGTTCAATGGACTCGAAACGTTGAACCCTAAACTTTGAATTTTGAACTCAGAGCAACTTTGGAAAATACTAGATGAAGTGATGGATCCAGAGATTCCGGTTCTCAGTCTGGTGGATCTTGGAGTGGTCCGCGATGTGAGATTCGTTGACGGAAATCCGGAAATAACCATCACACCAACATATTCTGGTTGTCCGGCCATGAAGGTGATGGAAGAAGATATAGAAGCTGCCCTTCAGGCGGTCGGATTCGATGAATACGCCATCAAAACGGTTCTTTCCCCGGCCTGGACCACCGATTGGATAACCGAGAAAGGCCGTAAGGCGCTTCAGGATTATGGGATCGCCCCGCCCGAGCAATCAACCTCAGACAAGAACGCACTGTTAGGTCATCCGAAGGAAGTGACCTGTCCCAATTGCCGATCGCGTAAAACAAAAATGTTGAGCCAGTTCGGCTCAACACCTTGTAAAGCATTGTATCAGTGCAACGACTGCCAAGAGCCGTTCGATTACTTCAAATGTATCTGATCACCCTTGTGGGGAATGGGTCAGATCCTATCTGAACCAAAGTCTTGCATAACTCCCTTCTTCCTGCAGGTAAGTTATTTTTCGAAGGTCGTACGAGTGTGTCACATTTCCTCGTGTGAAGCTCAAGGTGTAGTCATTTTCAATCACCATCGTTTGTGTCCAAGCTCCACCATAGGTGTACTCCCAACCAGGCATATTCACATGGATCTCTTTAACTGCAGTGAGTTTTTTCATAAAATCGTCTTTCGAATACATGGCCTCCTGTGCAAACAGGTCGAACGGATTTGAAAGCAACACTACTATTGCAAACGATAACAGGTACTTCATGGTCTATAAGGTTTTAAATTTTGAAGCAAGGTATAAGATCCGAACATACTACATATGATTAGTGTCACTTCGTTGCAACTTTTACCTTAGTCCGCTCAAACAACACGCGAATGACATTTGATATCATAGATTTCGAGATCATAGATGGTGTGGCCATCATCACCCTCAATCGTCCCGGTAAACTGAATAGCTTCAATCAATTGATGGCCTACGATGTTCAATCGGCTTTGGACCATTGCATGGAAAATCCTGCGGTCCGCTGCGTGATGATAACCGGAGCTGGGCGGGCCTTTTCCGCAGGACAGGACCTTGAAGAGGCCATTGAACCCAACTCGGCCAGTATTGAAGAGCATGTCGAATCGAAATACAATCCGATGGTCAGGAAGATACGCGCCATCAAGAAACCGGTTATCGCGGCCGTGAATGGCGTGGCGGCAGGTGCAGGTGCCAATCTGGCGTATTGCTGCGACATCATTGTGGCAGCCGAAAGCGCCAAATTCATCCAATCTTTCATCAATATCGGATTGATTCCAGATACGGGTGGAACATTTTTTCTACCACGAACAGTAGGCCTGCACAAGGCTGCCGCCATGATGATGCTTGGTGATAAGATGACCGCGCAGGAAAGTAAAGACCTAGGCCTGGTCCATCAGGTTTTTCCGGATGCTGAGTTGCGCGATGGCGCTTTTGCTTTGGCGCAGAGAATGGCCAAGATGCCAACCAAGGGGCTCGGTCTCATTAAAAAGGCATTGAACATGAGCCTGATTCACGATCTGGATCAACAGCTAGAAGTGGAGCGCGACCTGCAAGGAAGAGCAGGCAGAAGTTATGACAATGCGGAAGGGATCAACGCTTTCCTAGAAAAGCGCAAACCTATATTCAAAGGAGAATGAGCGACTTGATAGTTGGAGTAGTGGGTGCCGGAAGTATGGGCGCAGGAATTGCTCAGGTTGCTGCTCAGGCCGGACACCGAGTATTTCTGAATGATAGCAACGCAGACGCGCTTGAACGGGCGGCAAAGGGCCATCAGGCCATTTTTACCCGTTTGGCTGAAAAAGGTAAGTTGGGCCTTGACGAAGCGAAAGCCTGCGCCAAACGAATTACTTACACCAAAAGCATTGACGACCTTAAGCGCTGCGGGATTGTCATCGAAGCCATCATAGAAGATCTCGAGATTAAGCAAGGACTTTTTCAGGAGTTGGAAATGATCTGTTATACTGACGCGATACTTGCTTCCAACACATCCACGCTGCCCATCGTTGCCATAGGCGGTAAGCTGAAAGACCCAAGCAGGGTCATGGGCATTCACTTTTTCAATCCTGCACCACTTATGGCCTTGGTTGAGGTCATTCCGAGTATGCTGACGCGGGATGGATTGGCAAATGAGATGAAAGACCTGATGAAGGCATGGGGAAAGGTGCCCGTCATCACCAAGGACACACCCGGTTTCATTGTGAACCGTGTAGCACGTCCATTTTATGGTGAAAGCATCCGAATGCTCGAAGAAGGAATTGCCGATGAAGCAACCATCGACTGGGCTTTGAAGGAAATGGGCGGATTTCGAATGGGGCCGTTCGAGCTTATGGATCTGATTGGGAACGACATCAACTTTGCTGTAACATCAACCGCTTTTCAATCCTTTTTTTACGACCCTCGATTTAGGCCATCGGTCATTCAGCAACGCTTGGTGGAGGGCGGACTCTTAGGTAGAAAATCCGGTCGAGGCTACTTCGATTACTCCGAAGGGGCCGTTCAGCCTGAACCGAACAAAAGCAAAGCCTTGGGCGAACTGATTGTGAACCGCGTGGTGTGTCTGCTCATCAATTCAGCCATCGATGCCTATCATTTGAAAGTAGCTTCGAAAGAAGACCTCGATCTGGCAATGACCAAAGGGGTGAATTACCCGAAAGGGCTTCTGGCCTGGGGCGATGAGATCGGTTTGGAGCATGTGCTTTATCGACTGGACCACTTATATGACGATTACCGCGAAGAGCGTTATCGCGCCTGCGTGCTCCTACGAAGAATGGTTAAAGAAGGCAAGAAATTCTATAACTGATGGCCGAGGAAAAGTCAATTGCTACACGCGTTGTCGACCGTATGTTCAACAATGATCCGTTCAGCAAATGGCTCGGCATTGAACGCGTGGAAGACGGTGCCGGGACGTCCATTCTGCGGATGACTGTTCGCAAGGAAATGTTAAACGGCTTCGACATTGCCCATGGAGGTATCACCTACAGTTTGGCCGATAGTGCACTGGCGTTTGCCTCAAACGGACACGGCATCCAAAGCGTCAGCATCGAAACATCCATATCGCACACCAAGGCCGTGAAGCAAGGTGATATTCTTACCGCCATTGCCACGGAAAAAAACCTCACCACCAAGATAGGTATTTACCAAATTGAAGTTAAAGATCAGAACGAAGAGATTGTTGCGTTGTTTAAAGGAACGGTCTATCGAACTGGAAAAGAATGGGAAATATGAAGGAAGCATATATAGTTGACGCCATCCGCACCCCGGTAGGCAATTTCGGAGGAACATTGGCTCCAGTTCGTGCCGATGACCTGGCGGCCATTCCCATCCGAGAGTTGATGAATCGCAATCCGAACGTGGATCCCAAGGCCATTGAAGACCTTATTTTCGGTTGTGCCAATCAGGCAGGGGAGGACAACCGGAATGTTGCGCGGATGGCATTGCTGCTCGCAGGATTACCGTGGACAGTTGGTGGCGAAACCGTGAACCGTCTGTGCGCCTCCGGAATGGCTGCCACGATCAACGCGACACGCGCCATTCAAACAGGAAATGGTGATTTATACATTTCGGGCGGAGTGGAACACATGACGCGTGGTCCGTGGGTCATTTCTAAGGCAAGTCAACCGTTCGGAAGAGATTCTGAGATGCACGATACCAGCTTCGGTTGGCGCTTTATCAACCCGAAAATGCAGGAATTGTATGGAACGGATGCCATGGGACAGACTGCCGAAAATCTTGTGGCGTTATTCGGAATTGAAAGAGAGGCTCAGGATCGATTTTCCTACCTGTCGCATATGAAAGCGGCCGAGGCACGTGAATTCGGTAGGTTGGCCGAAGAGATTGTTCCGGTTGAAATTCCGCAACGGAAAGGCGACCCGTCCGTGTTCATACACGATGAGTTCATTAAGCCTCAGACCACGATTGAAGTATTGCAAAAACTCCGTCCAGCGTTCATGTTGGACGGTTCGGTCACTGCTGGGAACAGTTCGGGTCTGAACGATGGGGCAGCAGCCATTCTGTTGTCCTCTGAACAGGGTTTGAAGGATCACGGCTTGAAACCGATGGTACGGATCGTTTCGGCTGCTGTTGCAGGTGTTCAGCCGCGCATCATGGGAATCGGACCTGTTTATGCATCGGAAAAGGCGCTAAAACGTGCCGGACTCACACTTGATCAAATGGATGTGATTGAGATCAATGAGGCATTTGCCGCTCAGGTTCTGGCCTGTACGCGCGAAATGGGTCTGGCAGATGACGACCCGCGCATAAATCCGAACGGTGGCGCCATTGCCATCGGTCATCCGCTTGGCATGAGCGGAGCGCGCATTCTACAAACAGCGGCCATTCAGCTTCAGAAAACACAGAAACGTTACGCTTTGGTGACGATGTGCATCGGAGTGGGGCAGGGCTATGCTACCATTATTGAAAGAGCGTGACGATGTCCCCAAAGGTTGACGCATACATAGAGGATAAAGCGAGTAGCTGGCAACAGCCGATTCTTGTAATACATAGGGAATGCATTCTTGCTTGTGGACTGAAGGAGTATGCGGATCATATTTCCGAACCAAAGAAAGAGGCCACCCTGCTAAGAAGACTGGAAAAATGGATGCAAATGCTTCGAGAACGAAAAGGCCTTCGTGATAAATACAAGGATTGCTGATGATCTACGAATTCAACGGCATGCGCCCCACTATCCATCCGAGCGCGTTCATTCATCAGACGGCCAGTGTCATCGGCAATGTTCAGATCGGCAAGGATGTCTATATCGGACCCGGTGCGGCCATCCGTGGCGATTGGGGCAGGATTGTGATCGAGGACGGCTGCAACGTGCAGGAGAACTGTACGATTCACATGTTCCCGGGTGTGGTGGTGCGGCTGGAGGCCAGCGCGCACATCGGCCACGGTGCCATCGTGCATGGCGCGCACATCGGGGCGAACGCGCTCATTGGCATGAATGCCGT
>CAMCFW010000102.1 GCA_945874195.1 Chryseobacterium gleum | reverse complement strand
TGGATCTTCTGGGTTTCGAGGGCGATCTTGGCGTTTTGCATCTGCGTGTGGGTGCGGCCTCCGTCAAAGATGTTCCAACTGAGGCTGAGCCCGGCTTGTGGGCCATAGCTCTGGCTGCCGGTAAGGAACGCTCCGTTGGGGTTGTTCTGTCCCTGATAGGCATAGCTCGCATTGGCCGAAAGTGATGGGAACCACCCTGCGCGGCTGGCCTTGATGGCGAATTCGCTATTGCGCAATTGCGAACGGGTCTGTTCCACCAACACGTTGCGCTCCAAGGCCTTTGCCACCAGTTCTTCCTCCGAGAAGGCGAGGTTGAAGGCAACTGCAGTATCCACGGCAAAGTCTGTTGCGAGTGTGCGTCCCATGATCAGATTGAGGTTGCGCTTGGCGTTCTCCAACTGCTGGGTGGCATTCAGCAGGTTGATGCTGTCGTTATTCACATCCACTTCCGAATTGAGCACGTTCAGCTGCGTGGCCTGCCCGTATTCGTAGTTGTAGCGAGCGCGTTGCAGGCGTTGCTTGGATATGTCGAGGGCGCTGCGAAACATGCTCACATTCTCGGTCAGCTGCCCAATTTGGAAATAGGAACTGGACAGCGAGATGAGCGTGTTCTCTATGATCTGCTTGGCCTGTAGTTCGGTCAGGCTGTGGCGCTCCTTGAGCTGCTTGTAATTATACATGCGCCCCAGGCCGTTGAAGATGGTGTAGTTGACCCCCAGCGAGGCACTGTAACTGTAGGCTTCGGCAGGGTCGAACTCAAACGTGCCTTGTACGGTCTCGTTTTCACCTGCGTTGTAGCTGATGTTGGCCCCACCTGCGGCCGTGGCCGATGGCAGATAGCCACTGTTGTAGATGGTGGCGTTGTTCTGTGCGGTCTCCACCTGTTTCTGCGCCACTTGAATATCGTAGTTGTGTTGCAAGGCCAACTTAGCGGCCTCATCGAGGGTAAGGAGCGTCTGGGCTTGTGCTGAAGTGTTGACACAAAGCAGCATCGATGCCAGTAGTGGCATTGTGGTGAAAATCCCCCGTCTCGTACCTCGACACCCCTTTTGAAAGGGGGAAGGCGATGTGCTGAAGATCAGCTCAACAGCCTTGGACCCAAAGTTTAATAAATCAGCGTTTATCTGTTCTATCCGTGTCATCTGTATTCCAGTGTCATCTGTGATCCAATGTTCATACTTCGCCTCGTTCGCCAGCAAGTTCCTCAACGGCAGGTTCAACCGATTCCTTGGTGGGTTTCCTGCCTTCCCAAACCCAGTTCAGATATACCTTGATGCTGTTGGTGACCGATAGCAGCATGGGCAGCATAACAAGCGTCAGCACCGTGGCAATGGCGATCCCGTAGGCCAACGAAATGGCCATGGGGATCAGGAACTGTGCCTGTCGGCTCTTTTCGAGAATGAGGGGTGAAAGTCCGGCAATGGTGGTCACCGAGGTAAGAAAGATGGCCCTGAACCGCGACTTTCCAGCATCGATCACCGCCTTTTCGAAGGGTTCGCCTGCTTTGAGTGCGCTGTTGAACTTGTCGATCAATACCAGTCCGTCATTCACCACAATGCCGATGAGCGCAATGATGCCAAGGAACGAAAGCACGTTTATAGGAAACCCGTGTATCCAATGTCCCCATGCCACAGCAATAAGGCTGAATGGGATCATGAGCATGAGCAATAATGGCTGTATATACGAACGGAAAGTGAATGCAATGATGATGTAGATAAGGAAGACGATAATAGGAAACACCTTGGCTGCTGAACCAGCAACCTTTGAAGCTTCACGGTTCTGACCTTCATACAGTGCCGCCACGGTAGGATACTTGGCCTGTATTTCGGGCATAATGTTGTCTTTGACGTCCTGAATCACATCCGTGGCGCTTTCCTTTGGGTCTTTGAGGTCGGCCTCAATTTTTATCTCGCGTTTTCCGTCAAGGTGGTTGATGCTGATCACCCCGCGACCGATGGTGTAATCGGCAATTTCGCTGAGCGGAACCCGTTCGCCTTTGGCCGAAACGATGCGCATATCGTCCAGATTGCGGATGGACGAACGGTTGTCCTTTTCGTAGCGCACCCAAACGATGATCTCGTCCTGTCCGCGTTGGAACCGCTGCACCTGCAACCCGTTGAACCCCGACCGCACCTGCGAGATCACATCGCTGAGCGTGAATCCGAGCAGATAAGCCTTGTCCTTCAATGTGATGCGAATCTCCTTGATACCGGCAGGGTCGTTATCGCTGATATCGCGAAGCAACTGGTTCTCCTTCAGTTTTTCCTTCAGGGCCTCCTTAGCGCCTTTCAGGTCGGCAAGGTCGTGGCTCATAAGTGCCACCGAACCGGGCTTTCCACCGAATCCGGAACCCGCATCGAACACGAGCATTTCTGCCGAGGGGTGTTTGCCTGCCAGTTCAGAAATGGAATTGGCGATCTCGTCTGCTGTGAAATCGCGTTTCTCACCGGGCAATAGGTTGATCCTGAGCGATGCATTGGCTGTTCCTGGTCCTATGCGCTTGATGATGTTCTGAAACACCTGTTCGCCACTGGATTGTTTGGCCGTGTATTCCTCATTCACCTTCCAAGCCGCTTCTTCGATCAGCGAAATGATGGAGTCTGATACTGTGGGGTTGGTTCCCTGCGGCATTTTAAGTGTCACATTCACCTGATCGGATGCAATGACGGGGAAGAACGTGGTCTTGATGATGCCACCACTGATGGCGCCCATCGTGATCATGAATAGCGCTATGATGATGGAGAACCCCAGCAGTTTGTAACGCATGAAGAATTCCAAAGTGGGGCCATAGAGTTTTTCGCGCATGAAATTCATGGCATTGTTGCCCCATTCATTGAACCAGATCGTCTTCTGGTCTGGAGCCAGTGCCTTGGAATGCGCCACGTGAGCCGGAAGAGTGATCATCGCCTCGAACAGCGAGAACGAAAGCGTAAGGATGACAACAATGGACACCTCTCCGAAGAATTCGCCTATGCGTCCGTCCAAAAAGAAGAAGGTGGAAAAGGCCACCAACGTGGTCAGCACGGATGAGGCCACGGCAGGAATCACTTCCATGGTTCCGTCAATGGCCGCTGTGATGCGGTCCTTGCCCATTTCGTGGTGTTGGAAGATGTTTTCTGCGATCACAATTCCATCATCGACCAAAATCCCCACAACGATGATCATTCCGAAGAGCGAAAGCACATTTATCGTCACACCGAAATAGGAAGCGAACACGAACATGCCCAAAAAGGCGATCGGAATACCAAAGGCCACCCATAAGGCCAATCTCGGCCTTAGGAACAATGAAAGGAAAAAGATGACCAGAGCCATTCCTTGCATGCCGTTGCTGACCAATAGTTCTGTCCGTTCCACAACGAGCTGCGACCTATCATTTGTAATGCTGATGTGAACATTCTCGTGCTTGGCGTTGAACTGCTCTGCGTAGGCTTCCACCTTGTCGGCCGCTTCGATCAGGTCTTCGTTGTTCGTGGTGCTCACTACCAGCGACACGGAAGGCTCTCCGTTGTAGTAGGTTCTGTCGGGAGTTTCCGACCATGCATCGGCCACTGTTGCCACATCCTTCAATCGGACCATGCCACCGTTGGCATCCGTGCGCAGAATGATGTTGTCCATCTCGCTGCCGTGATACGATCGGTTGTTCACCCGGATCAGGTAATCTTCGGCCACCGTTTTGATGGAACCGCCCGTGACCAGAATGTTGTTGTTGGCCACCGCTGCCGACACTTCCCTGAACGTAAGGTTATAGGCCCTCAGTTTCTCCTCATTCACCGAAACGGTGATCTCTTCCGTTGGAAAACCCGTCAGGGCCACCTGCGATATGCCGTCAATGTTGCGCAGGTCGTTCTCCACTTCGCGGCCTATTGTTTTCAGCGCCTGCAGCGACATGTCCTTTCCGCTCACTTCGAATTCGATGGAAACGTTCAGGTTCTCATTCTTGGCCACCACGGGCGGTTCCATTTCGGTAGGGAAGGAGGGAACCTTGTCAACCGCGTTCTTCACATCGGCCAGCAGCACATCAATGTTGTAGCCCTTCTCGGACTCCACGGTGATCACTGCCATGTTCTCTGACGATGCGGAAGTGAACCTGTCCACACCCACCAGTCCGCGCAGGTTGTCCTCGATCTTCAGCACCACGCCTTCTTCCATCTCTTCGGGCGAAGCACCAGGATAGACCACATTGATGGTCACGATCTTCGAATCCTGAAGCGGAAAGAAGCTCGATTTTAGCGAGAACATGCCGATGATACCGAGCACGGCAAACGTGAGTATGATCACGTTAACCGCAACCGGATACTTGATGAAATGGGTTATGATGGATCTCATTTTCTGTCTTTTAGTGACGAGTCACTTATTCCTGCACCACCACCACCTTCATTCCGGGGAACGAACCTGGTGCCATTTTCGAAAGCACCAGTTGGTTGTCGGTCAGTCCGCGCACAACAACCGTCCTGTCCTTGAAATGCAATGGTTCGATGGTCTTCTGCACCAGCACCGAATCTTCGATCACATACACCTGATTCTCGTTAAAGATCACACTGCGTTCAATCTCGAATGCACCTTCGGCAGGTTTTGCGGCAACAGTTGCTTCAAGGAACATGCCTTCGTCCAAACCTTCGCCCGAAACTTCAATGAAAACGGTGATGGTCTGCGTGCCGGAGTTCACCAGTCCGTTGATGCGTGTCACCTTCCCATTCCATTTCCTCTCGCTGTTGGTGGTAGGGTGGAGCTCAACTGCCTGACCCACGCTCAGTTGATCCACCAAAGCCGTATTGACAGGCGTTTCCATCTCGTAGACTGTGGGCTGAATGAACGTTCCCAATTTCTGTCCGGGTCGGATGAGTGTTCCGGGTGTAACGAGTGCTTCGGTCAGAATGCCGTCAAACGGGGCCGAAAGCTGGTATTTGGCCAAGGTCAGCTCCATGTTTCGCACGTTGTAGTAGCTAGTGTACACGTTCCTTCCCGTGATGAACAGCTTCTCCTTGTCTGTTGCAGGTTCCGGCAGGGCTGGAAGGGGTGCATTCACGTTCAATGCCGATAGGAATCCGCTCCATTTGTCGAACGATGCTGGAAAGTCCAAGCGAATGTCGGCCAAGGCTGCTGTCACCAGGTTCTGAAGGGCGCTCTTCTGCGCCATCAGGCTTGCGCGGTACACATCCGACTCAATACTGACCAAGCGCGCACCCCTGCGATAGCGTTCTCCCGTCTTGAATCCGCCCGAACTGGAGGTCATCACACCCTGAACCTCTGCGTAGAGTTCAACCCTGTTCTTGGCAGTGAGTTTTCCGGTAAGATTCAGCTCAATGGGAACAATGCCATTCTTAACCGTGTCAATGTAAACGGCCGTCACCTGCTTCTCTGGCTTTTTCATGGGCGGTTTCTTGCTGTCCGCCAGTTTGTTCTTCAATAGGAATCCTCCTATCAGTACTGCAATGCTCACTACAACGATGATGATCTTTCTTACCATTTTATTATTTGTTGTTGCTGCAACTATCTATGCGTTTGTCAATGTTCTCCTGTATCTGCTTCATGACTGCGATCACCACCTTCTGATCCGCTTCTTTGATGCCTTCCTGCAGTTCTCCGATTATCTGTAACAGCACAGGCGCGGTTTCGTTCAGCACCTTCTCGCCATTCTTTGTCAGGTGCACCAGATTCACGCGCTTGTCGTCCACCGAGGCAATGCGCGCCACCAGGTTCTTCTTCTCCATTCCGCTCAAAAGTCGTGTCAGGCTGGTCTTGTCGCGGTCTGTTAGGAACGCCAGATTGTTCTGAGGAAGCGGCCCATCGTGGAACAGGGTCTTGAGTAGGATGATCTGTTGGCGGGTGAGGTCAGACCCATGTTGGGCCATGCGGGTGGTGATGAAATGGTCGATGTGCTTCATGGTCTTTCCGATCCATGGCATCATCAGGTCTTCCATTCCGGGAAACATTCCCTTTCTCATCTGCTTTCGCGTTTATCGGCAGCAAATGTAGGGTTATTGGTTGCATATGCAACTAAATAAATGTTAAGACATTGAGGAGGCTTACAGACTATAGACGACAGACGTCAGACCACAGATCCCCCTCAACGCGGAGGTAGGAACGTTGAGCGAAATGCTCCTGAGACTGATTTCGACCTAACTACATCCTTGAACCATGCTTTCCATTCGTGAAACGTGATGCGGATGGGGTTGTAGGTGTTGATGTTGGTGGTAATGCCGAACACCACTGGTTGCTTTTCGGATTCGTATGTGCCGAACAGAATGTCCCAAAAGATGAAGATGCCACCGTAGTTCTTGTCGATGTACTCAGCGTTGCTGCCATGATGAACACGATGAGCCGAAGGGGTGACGAGGATGTATTCGAGGAATCCGAGTTTGCCAACGTGCTTGGTATGCGACAGAACGCCCCATATCAGACTTACAACGCCTACAACTATCATCATCTGCGGGTCGAAGCCCAACCATGGCAGATAGAAATAGAACAATGGGCGCAGAATGGGCGAAAAAACAGGCTGCCGGAGGGCGGTGGAAAAATTGTACTCCGTGCTGGAATGATGGTTCACATGGTTGGCCCAAAGGAACCGCACGCGGTGTGATGCCCGATGCCACCAATAGAACGAGAATTCCATGAGCAGGAAAAGGAGTAGCAACTCATACCACGTATTGCCGAACGTGTAGATCCTGTGCATATAGAACCAATAGTCCACGGCCAGAAGGGTAGAAGACAACACTACCGTGATCGCCACTTGTGCCAATCCCAGACTGAGACTTACGGCAGTATCCTTCGTATCATGATAGGTGTTGTTCTTTTTGAAATGGCCGTAGAGGAATTCCACGAGCAGCAGCAGCCCGAAAATGGGCAAGGCGTAGATCATCTCCATGATGGCACCGGTTTAAAGTGAACATCAATAGGCAATAGCAGCGTTGGCCATAATATGCTCAGCGAAATGACGGGTCGGGTCTTACCAAACCGTAAACCACCATCCATTTCCATCTGCGATCTGTAATTCATCTATCGTTTTCCCTAATAGGGGGTGAATTTCGGCAATATTCCATTTGCCATCATGTAGGGATGCAAAGGCATAATGAAGTGTTTCCATGAAGTTAAAGACCTGCGTGTCATGTTGCCGCGCAATGACGCCCCGACCACCATCAGCGCAAGGCCAACTTCAATACCTTCGCTGCCTGACAATGAGTTCGAAGGACCCGTATGCAGCGCTCCGTTTTCCGCAGTTCAGGATATTCCTG
>CAMCFW010000101.1 GCA_945874195.1 Chryseobacterium gleum | reverse complement strand
ATGCTGTTGGTTTTGCCTGCCAAAGAAGCCACCACCGCAGCAGTGAGCGCAGCAAACGACAAGCCTTTGAACCCGATAGGCAGCAAGTTGAGCAACACAGGATAGGCGTTGTCTTTGGCCAGCATGCCGTCTTTCAGCATTTCGGTTTGAAACATGCCATTTTTCCACAGCACATAGGCCGCAATGCCTGGCAACACCACAATAACGGGCATCAGCAACTTAAGAAATGCGGCAAATAGCAGTCCGCTGCGGGCGGTGTTCAGATCGGCACCCAACGCGCGCTGAGTGATGTATTGATTGCAGCCCCAATAGTTGAGATTGGCGATCCACATGCCGCCAAGCAACACCGACATACCGGGCATACTCATAAAATGGGGGCTGTCTTTTTGGAACACCATATCGAAATGGTCGGAGGCCTGAGTGGTTACCAATTGAAAGCCTGCAAGAACACCTTCGGTATTGAATTGCGTAGAGACAAGATCGAGGGCCAGATAGGTGGTGGCCAAGCCGCCCAGAATGAGAAAGAACACCTGAATAACATCGGTATAGCCGATCACCTTCATGCCTCCAAGCGTGATGATGATGGCAAACGCGGCAAGAAACACCATGCAAAACGTGAAGCTGAACCCAGAGATGGTGCTAACGGCCAATGCGCCAAGAAACAGAATGCTGGTGAGGTTGACCACCACATAAAGCGATAGCCAAAAGATGGCCATGAGCATGGCCACCGAGCCATTGTAGCGCTGGCGCAAGAACTGGGGCATGGTGTAAATCTTATTCTTGAGATAGATGGGCAGGAAGAACACAGCCACCAGAATGAGCGTGGCGGCCGCCATCCATTCGTAGCTGGCAATGGCAAGGCCCATCATAAACCCATCGCCCGACATGCCAATGAACTGCTCGGCAGAAATGTTGGAGGCGATGAGCGAAGCACCGATGGCCCACCACGTGAGCGAACCTTCGGCAAGGAAGAAATCCTTCGAATCTGCTTGGGCCGACTTCTTGCGTTGATACACCCAATAGCCGTAGCTGGCCACAATCACAAAATAGACGAGAAAAACAATGTAGTCGTAGAGATGGAGGCCTTGGTTCATGAGTGCGGAATTGATAGGTGCCCTTTCCAATTTGCAAAAGAGCACGCTTCGAATCTACTTAAATTGAGGAACAGGAGCGCTCAGTTTCAAAACTGACGAAGTAAACACCCTCGGGATTATGGAACTTGTACTGTGTGCTCACGGTCTTTTTGAGCATGAACGATAAAAAGATCAGTCACAGACTGATCTTACCAAGTTCCGCACAAGACGTCCTGCGGAAGTCTTGCGCGAGCGGGCGAACCAATGCTGGCACTGCCCGAATTGATTCTTACACCGCCCGATTCGTCTCTTGCAGTCGCGGAACCAAAGCTTGCAGCGCCCGATTTGATCCTTGCAGCGTCCGATTCGTCTCTTGCAGTCTCGGAACCAACGCTTGCAGCGTCCGATTTGATCCTTGCAGCGTCCGATTCATGTCTTGCAGTCACGGAGCCAACGCTTACACCGTCCGAATTGATCCTTACACTGCCCGATTCATCTCTTGCAGTCGCGGAACCAAAGCTTGCAGCGCCCGATTTGATCCTTACACCGCACGATTCGTCTCTTACAGTCGCGCGAGCTCGTTTACCTTCAGTGAGAACGCTATAATTATGACCAACCCGTGGTGGGCGTGCATTGTCTTGCGTTCAAAACTTTTGCCAGCGAGGTAATCCAAGGCGAAAAAGGCTACCCTCCGAACAGCGCCTTCAGTTCGGTTGCATCGTTCGGGTTCATCTTCCCGGCAAGGATCAGACTCAATTGGCGTCTGCGCAGCGCACCATCGTAGCGGGCCTGCTCTTCTTCTGTTTCGGGGCTCACCTGCGGCACATGGATGGGATTGCCCAGCTGGTCAACAGCCACAAAGGTGTAGATGGCTTCATTCACCTTTAGCTGGTCGGCCGTGGTGCGGTCTTCCACATACACGTCTATGTAGATCTCCATGCTGCTGCTGAACGAGCGCGAAACCTTCGAACGCAGCGTGACGATGTCTCCCAGCTTGATGGGCTGCGTGAAGGTGACGTTGTTCACAGAGGCCGTCACACACACCCGCTTGCACAGCCGATGGGCCGATATGGCCGCAATCACGTCCATCCAATGAAGTAATTTGCCTCCCATCAGGTTGCCCAAGGTGTTGGTGTCGTTGGGCAGCACGATCTCGGTGTTTATGGCCAAGGTCGATTGTGGGGTGCGCAGGTCTTTCATGGTTCAGATTTGCGGCAAAGATAAAGCCCTGTCCACCTTAGGCGAACAGGGCTCTGTCAAAACTTATGCTGTGCCGAATTACATCTTGGTCAGTTTCTGAACGAAACGCTCGTTGGTCTCTGTGTCGGTCAGTTCAATAAAATAGATGCCTTGGCTCAAGTTGCTCACATCCAAATTGATGTTGTCGCTAAAAGCACCCATGTTCATCACCAACGAACCATCAATGTTCAACACGTTAAGGCTGTAAGTGCCTCCGTTGTCCATGTAAACGGTCACCGATCCGGCTGTCGGGTTCGGGTAAAGCAGCATCTGCGGTCCGGTAGCTTCCACAGCCACATCTTCTACACCTGTGTACTGCTTGGTGTAGATGGGCAGCGATATCTGGGTCGGTTCATCTTCAGAGAAATGGATTCGCTGAATGGCAATTCGAGGCGCATACTCTTCGCCCTCGAAGATGTAGGTCTTTCCATCGCCCGGCTTTCTGCGGAAGAATTCGTTGGGCATGATGGGCACGTTCGGGTTGCACTGAAAGCGGTTGTAGTTGCTGCTGCTTATCAGGATCTTCACCTTATGGCCGTCTCCGAAGGTATAGGCTATCGGAAGCATCTCGAATACATACTCGTAGGTCTGGCCAATGTTGATGTTGGTGTATGGGATATCGTCTCCTGGGAAAGGGATGGTGTAATCCTTCCAAGGCTCTTCAACCAACATACGCACGTAGTCGCGGGCACGGGCGTTCACGCAACCGTCCTGCACGAAATACTCTCGTCCATCAGGATACACATCAACAATACGTATATGGAAATCGGTGTCGGTCGGTCCTTCATCCAAACCACCTATGTTGCTCTTAGCATAGAGTTTCACCTTCGGGAAACCTATGATGCAGAGTGAATCTTGAACCGGTGCGCTTTCGAAGCCGATAACTCCCGGACGGTTCATGGTATAGGGTTCATAACGTGGGTCTTTCAGGTTGAACTGACCTTGGCTGTCTCGTTCTCCGTCAGGCGTCTTAACGATCATGTTCGCTCCACCGATGGTGCGGATCGGGTCATCTGGATCGTGCACATACATCTTCCAACCCTCATCGGTTGTGGGGGCGTTATTGTCAAGCACTCCGTTCTGGTGCATGAAGAAGGTGGTGCGCTGAATGGCGTCCCAATCGCGTCCTTCGGGCAACGGGAAGGTGTCGGCAGGCAGCCAGTAGTTTGCAAGGCCTAGGTTCTGTGGCTCAGTGTCGTTGTTCGGCCCAACCACATAAAGGCGCACGTTGGCGATCTCGTTCGGATCGGCAAAATCGCGATAGGGGATCGGGTTGATGGTCTCAGCACTAAGGCCTGGAATGACATTGTCAAGCGGAATATCTGGAAGGTCGATCGGAATACTTCCAGTTCCAAGCAGAGGCGAATTGTAAACAATTTCGGCCTTCAGTCCAGAAAGTGGTCTTGCTCCTGTAATTACTCCAATGAGCTGATCGTACGGGAGTCGAACCTCCTCCGTAGGAACGCGAATAGAAAGCGTTCCTAGCAGACCAAGGTCGGCCAAAGGATATAGGTTATCCGACTCTGGCAGAATGAATTTCGGCTCTCCGATGAATTCTTGAGGATGGTAGTTGAGGTTGTAACGGAACCACCCGATCACCTCAGAATTGAGGGCCTTGTCGATGGGGATGTTCGTTTCGCTGAAGTCATCGAAGTTGATACCCAACAGATCGTTCACGTTACCAGGATATGTTCTGTCTCCGGTGGTGGTCGATCCCATGGTCTGGTGCGCCCATGGGCCGAGCACGAGTTTCTGCAATTCGCGGTTGGTCACTCCTGGACGGTTGTACTTGGTGGTGCTCAAGTGGCGTCTCATATTGGCCCAGCTTTCTGTTTGCGAGTCAACAAAAATGTCCCACCAACCACATAGGTGATATCCGGGCACTTCCATGTTGCGGAATCGGTTGTACTGGCCGTCAATGGCCCCCTCTCCGAATTCGTCAGTCACTGCACGGCTAATGTCGATCTCAGGTCGGCTGGTAGAGTTCGGATAGTAACCGCAGGTCGGAATTCCGGTTATCGGGTCGGGATATTGAACGGATACGAAGTGGTCGATGGCCAAGTTGGCCGCATCGAATTTGTTCTGTTGGAAGGTCTGCTCCACCCCGTTGACCACGATGGTCTTAGGAAGGTCGTAGTCGGCCGAACTATGAATGTTGTTCTGAATGTCATTATCAATTGGAATCAGGTCGTCATCTGTTCCAGAGAAGATCTGTCCCTTCAACCAACCGGTCACCAATCGGTCACGGAGCACTCCGTTCGGGTATCCTACCCCTTTGTAGAAGTCGGCTGGCGCCACAATGGGCATGATGCATTTCAATCCAGGCTCGTTCTCATCGATCATGTGTGCTGCTGCTGCCTGATATTGATTGTAGCCCAAGGCCGATGCCCCGAACATGGCGTAGCGTCCACTGTAAAGCAGGTCGGTGGTGTCGGTCAGGCCGTCCCCATCAAGGTCATAGTCGCGCATCAATCGGTGTTTGATGTATTCCTTGGTATCGTAGCCGTCTTCGTGGCGGTTACCATTCTTCGGGTCGTTGGGGTCGGTCGCATCCAACACGTGCTGGATGCCCGGGTGGTAGACACCCTTGTCCCAACCTTCGCTGGTAAGTGGAAGATAAACACCTTCCGATGCATAGCGCCCGCGCTGGTCCTGTTTGGCAAACGCATAGCCTAGCAGGTTCATGATCGGTGCTTCTCCAGCATTCAGATCGCCCTTGTCGTAAGGGGTCCTGGTGAGTACCAATGGCAGTTTGTATGGATTAGGATTGGGCTGTCCGTTCAAGGAGTCATAGATCACGTACTGCGTACCACGAGGAATAAGCTCCAAGTTATATTCAATCGGTGCGCTGCCGAAGATCCCCTGCAATTCGGGAGGAAGCTCAATGCTAATAGGCACCATAAGGCAATCGCGCATCACTGGTAGATAGACATCGGTCATCAGTTTCACGCTGTCGTGCATCACGAACTCTTCTGAGTAAGGCGTGGAGAATTCGAGCAGGTTGTCGATCTTTCCGTTCAGAATGATATCCTGAGCGGATCCGCTGCTAACAAGCGAGCTGATCAGTAGAAGGGAGAGTAGTACTCTTTTCATGTTTTGGGAATATTAGAGTTTTTGAATATCGAACACAATTGAACCATACACCATGGCACCGATCCTCGGAGCACCATAGGCTTCTTGACGTTGTAAATTATAAACATTGGACGCACCGATACGCAAGGTAGTGTACCATTTCGGAATTTCATAGCTCAGCTGAAGATCCAGGAACGAGTAGGCCGGAACAATTCCAGTTCCGAAAGTGCTTTGCCAAAGGTATTTGTCAACCCATTGGAAGTTGGCCGCAAAACCCAGACCCTTCCAAACGTTACGGCCTTTTACCCCTACGTTTATCTTGTGCTCGGGCGTGTTGAAGCCTGGAATGATCGGGTCGTCCAGATCATCATCGATCAGCTTGGCCCACGTGTAATTCATGGAGGCCGAATACTTATCGTTGAAATAATACGCCAGTCCGAGTGTGGCACCCATCGATCGCACCTGCTGTTGTGCATTCACCGGAATCTGGTAACGGGTGTACGATTCGTTGCTTGGCGAATAAGAAAGCAATTGGTCAACTCCGCTCTGTTCGCCTGCAGTAGCATTGAGCGGTTGAACCACTCTTATCTCGCCAATAAAATCGGTGTACCAGTTATAATAGTACACCGCATCGATGTAAAGTTTTTTGGCAACAACCCCGCGATAGCCAACTTCGATGGTCTTCACCTGCTCAGGCCTTAGCTTTTTGGCCGAGAAGGTCTTCAGTTTGCCTGCAGCAACATCATATACCGAATCGAACCATACGCCTTCATTCTGCACACTGTCCAAGAAGTTGGTGAAATCGGTCACTGATTCAAGTGTGTAAAGGTTGTCCCATCCGTTCAGGTTTCCGGCAATGGTAAGCGGGCCCACATCTAGTCTGATGAACTGATTTTGAAGCGTGGGCGTTCGGAACGCGCTCTGTCCGGAAACTCTGAACACATGGCCCTTCAGATTATACATAAGCGATGCTCTTGGCGAGAACTGAACTGGGAAGTTCTTGTTCTTATCAGCCCTTACAGAAGCCATGATCTTGAATCGGTCTTTGAAGAATTTCTTCGAGAGTTGAACGAATCCACCAACTTCCCAAAGCGAAAGGTCAACGAATTCTGCACTCAGGTCGGCCGAACCATTGGCGAGCGTATCGCCTGCATTCACCAAGGTGTCGGCAAAGATGGTTCCGAACGATTGAGGGTCGTATCGCCTGAAATTGGCCCCGACCAGCACGTCCATCCAAGGCCAATCGAAATTGTATTGACCCTCCACATGCTGTAAATTGGACTTATCGGTGAACTTGGAGCCTTTCTGAAGGTCGGCATTGTTGATGATCTCATGCTTAAGCGAATCGAATTTTGCAGTGCCAGGCTGAATCCAACCGTTGGCTTCGGCAGTCTCTGATGCATATTGGTGGGCAATGGCCACTTCTTCGTTGGTGGCATCATCGTCAAAATCTTCGGTCATTATCTTCAACGTATCGAAGTAGGCACCGAGGTATTCGCCAACGTAATCGCTTATTCCCGATTTTGAAATGTTGATAGCGGTGAAAACAATGTCGTATGAATCCCCAGCATCTTCAAAGGTGGAATAAGCTTTAAAACTCCAGTTCCGTCCGGTCACTTCGCCCTTTATCTGATTGAAGAGGATGTTGTTCACGCTATATCGGTTTGATGCCTGATAGATGGCCGTTCCGATACCGAATTTGTAGGTGAGCGATGCTTCGATGCCTTTGTTGAACCGGTAATGCAATGCAGCTGTAGCTTTAGCGCTGTAGGTGTTATTGCTTGAAATGTCGTTCTCTTTGTATCCGGGAGCTTTTACATTGATGGTGCCCGGGTAGGCATTCGGAGAAACGAGTCCGAGCCAGTTGTTCAAGGCAATGAAATCGTCTCGCTCTTCTTGCGTGTTGTCTGGGTCATCCTGTGCCTGTTCAACAATGGAAGACAGGTCGATGTCAGTCTCAATATCGCC
>CAMCFW010000100.1 GCA_945874195.1 Chryseobacterium gleum | reverse complement strand
GGTGTGCAGGATAGAGAAGAGTGGTATATGGATGATCCATATGGCATGTTGTTCATCCCTATGGGAAGTTACAACATGGGGCCGAGCGATCAGGATGTTCCTTATGCCGTAACCTCACAAGCAAAAACCGTTTCAGTTCAAGCATTTTATATGGATGAAACGGAAATCACTAATAATGAATACCGACAATTTGTTTATTGGGTTAGAGATTCGATAGCACATCTACTTATAGGTGAGGACCACATCCTTGAAGAAGGAGAATATGGTGAGAGAATCAATTGGGAGGAAGAAGTTGAGTATGATGACGAAGAAATGATGGAGGTCTTGGAGGAAATGTACCTTCCAGAGCATGAGAGATTTTACCGAAGGAGAGAAATTGATACCAGAAAGTTAAACTTCGAGTATTTCTGGATTGACCTCAAGGAAGCGGCCCGAAAAGAGAATCGTGAGCAGGGAATGAAAGACCGATCGGTGTTCATCAAGAGAGATATCATTAATGTTTATCCGGATACATTGGCTTGGATTCACGACTTCACCTATTCGTTCAATGAGCCTATGACCAACATGTATTTCTGGCATCCTGCATTTGATGATTATCCTGTGGTCGGGGTGACTTGGAAACAAGCTAGAGCCTTTTGCATTTGGCGAACACAATTGTTGAATAGTTGGTTGTCAACTAATGATGAAACCTTCGTTCAAGATTTTAGATTGCCATCAGAGTCTGAGTGGGAGTATGCATCACGTGGAGGATTGGATCTTTCACCATACCCTTGGGGAGGGCCATATATTAGAAATAGCCGAGGATGTTTCTTGGCGAACTATAAGCCTCTGAGAGGTAATTATGTTGCCGATGGCGGTTTCCATTCAGTCAAGGTTTACCGATATGCACCGAATGACTATGGACTGTATTGTATGTCAGGTAACGTTGCAGAATGGACCAGGAATGCCTACGATGAAAGTGCATATAGCTTCATTCATGACCTTAATCCTGACTACTATTATGAAGCAAAGGATTCTGATCCTCCTTCATTGAAGAGAAAGGTAATTCGAGGAGGTTCTTGGAAAGATATCGGATACTACCTTCAAACAGGCACTCGTACTTACGAGTATCAAGATACGGCTAAATGCTATGTCGGATTCAGAACCGTAATGACCTTCCTTGGAAGGGACAAACAGGATTTTTAATAAATCAACAAATCAACTCAAATAAATTAATAACCTAATTATCTAGAAAGTCATGCAGGGGAAAAAGTGGAAAAGTTTTATGGCCAAACTTTATGGCTTCGGAGCAGCAATTGTAATTATTGGTGCGATGTTTAAGATACAACACTGGCCAGGTGCTGGACCGATGCTTGTTGTTGGTCTGTCTACGGAGGCGGTGATCTTTTTCTTTTCGGCATTTGAGAAACCTCATGAAGATCCAGATTGGAGTTTGGTTTACCCAGAGCTTGCAGGAATCCCTGGTGAAGGTGGCGGAGGTCACGGAAACGGGGGCAGTAAAGGCCTATCTCCTTCACAGGAGCTTGATAAGCTTTTGGAGGACGCTAAAATCGGTCCTGAACTGATTGAAAGTCTCGGTTCCAATTTGCGTTCACTTGGTGATAACGTTGCTAAAATGAGTGATATCACAGACGCTTCGGTGGCTACTGAGGCGTACATTGGAAATGTGAAGAAGGCAGCAGAGACTGTCGGAACTTTGAATGACGCCTATGTTAAGGCTTCGGCTTCATTGGGTGCGTTGATAGTAGATGGTGATGGAGTCGATTTCGGTTCAGAAATGCACAAAATGGCATCCACGGTAACCGAGTTGAATACTCAATACGCCAAACAGCTGGCTGGAACTAAAGCATTCCTAGAGTCCTCATCAACTGTAAACGAAGGCCTGAATGAATTGATGGGTACCTTGTCGCAATCAGTAGATGATGCCAAGCGTTACAAGAGCGAAGTGGCTCAACTTGCCAGTAATATCAGTTCTTTGAATACTGTATACGGTAACATGCTCTCAGCTATGAATCGACCGCAAGGTTGATTAAGTGAAGATTCAAGACTAATTAACCCATCTGAATTAAATTAAGAAATGGCTGGAGGAAAAGAAACCCCAAGGCAGAAAATGATCGGAATGATGTACTTGGTTCTCACCGCCCTGTTGGCGTTGAATGTGTCCAAGGAAATTTTGAACTCGTTCATTCTGATCAATGATAGCTTGGTTGTTACGAATAGAAATTTTACCAGCAAGAACCAGTCTCAATACGATGCATTCGGTGTTGCTTTGGCTAATGATGAAAAAAAGGTACGGGGTGCGTATAATCAGGCCATGCTCATTAAAGGTGCTGCTGATTCATTGTACAACCACATCGAACTTTTAAAGCAGTACCTTATCATGAGAACCGATAAGCTGGATTCAACTGAAATCGGAAAGTTTCGAGCAGAAGGCAATTTAGCAGCGTTGGATTCCGTATTCTCCATGCGTAATGTCAATTCGAAAGACAACTATGACATCGCTACGAACATCATGATCGGTGGTGACGAAGGTAAGCTTAAGGAAGGATCTTGGACAGCTTCTGAATTAGTCGGAAAGTTGACGTTTTACAGGGATTTGTTAATCAAACAGCTGGATCCGGTAAAGGGAGAGTCAATCATCAATGCACTTAAACTCAATTTTAACACAGACACGGTTGTTCGTATCAGTGCCACTGAGTTTGAACCTTGGCCGCTGGCTAATTTCTATCACATTCCATTAGCTGCAGTTGTTACTAATCTTAGTAAAATCCAAACTGACGTTAGAAATGCTGAGTCGGATGCAGTAAAGTATCTGTATGGACAAATTGATGCAAGAGACTTTAAGTTTGATACACATGCTGCTAAGGTTATCGCTCCCAATCTGGTTTTCCTCAATGATGAGTATTCCGCTGAAATCTTCGTTGCAGCATTCAGTACGACACAAAATCCTAAAGTTATGTTGGGAAGGGTCGATACAGTTGCGAAGAAGATCATAGGGCCAGCCGATAGTTCGTCTGTTACAGTTGAAAGAGGAGTAGGCACTTACAATGTAAGAGCATCTCGCGAAGGATTGCAGGAGTATTCAGGATTGATCAGAGTAAAAGCGCCTTCTGGTCAGTTTTTAAGCTATCCGTTCAAAGGGGAGTACATGGTCATGAAGTCAGGAGTCGTTGTTTCTCCTACCAAAATGAATGTGCTTTATCGTGGAGTAAAAAATCCAGTCTCGGTTTCCGTACCTGGGGTTGCGCCAGAAAACGTTAAAGCCTCACTTGAGGGAGGAACATTATCCCCAGACCCGAAAGCAGGGAAAGGAAATTTCATCGCTGAAGTTAAAGGAGGAAGCGAGGCAACGGTTAAAGTATCGGCTCAGATTGATGGAAAGTCTAGACCAATGGGAGATTTTAAATTCCGTGTAAAGGACGTGCCAGCACCAATAGCCACCATTGCAGGGGTAGAAGAAGGATTGGTTTCTCCTGCTCGGTTGGCTGCTGCTCCAACAGTGATCCCTAAGATGAAGAATTTCGATTTTGAGCTATTTTTCAAAGTTACGAAGTTCGACCTCGTCTTTCAAGTTGGAACGGACCTCATCACCAAGCAGATTACTGGAAGTAGTATACCACAGGGAGATCTTGAACAGATCAAAAGGCTGAAGGCGGGATCACGGGTTTATATTGAAAATATCAAAGCCGTGATGCTTGATGAAAATAATCAACCCGCATCTGGCGTTACTCCTGTACCGCTTTCACCGGTTAGTTTGAAAATGCAGTAATCCGATTGTAACTAAACTCTCAATCATGAAAAAGCTACTTGTAATCTATCTGTCGATTTTAATATCTGTCAGCGTTTCTCCAGTAGTTGGCGTTGCTCAAAATGTACTTGATGGGGTTTATGTTAAGGAACACTATCCAACACGAAAGGTTATCCCTTATACTCATTTGCGTGAGGCTGATGTTATGTGGGCTACCCGGATCTGGAGGAAGTTAGACCTTCGCGAAAAGATCAATCAACCGTTGTACTATCCTACTGAGTCCATCAAAAATCGAAGAAGTCTGACACAAGTAATTCTTGAGGCGGTTCGCGAAGGTAGTTTGACTGCCTATGACCCGTTGGATGATGAGTTCACTATGACGCTTACAAAAGCCGAAATTGAACGCAAATTGCTCTTTATCGACACCCTTTACATTGAAAGTCCAGACCCGCCCTATGATCTGCAAATGCAGGTTGTCGAAGAACCGTTTCAATCCGCGAATGTTAAGGAGATTCGCTTGAAGGAAGATTGGTTTTTCGATAGGCAAAAGTCCATTTTGGATGTGAGAATTATTGGCATTCAGCCCGTAGCAGACAATATTGATCGAACTACAGGTGAGTTGAGGGGAAAGGAACCAATGTTCTGGATATATTTTCCAGAAGCACGAAATATCTTTGCCAGCGCAGAGGTTTTTAATCGTCAGAATGATGCAGAAAGAAGGACGATGGAGGATATCTTTTGGAAGCGAATGTTTGGTTCTTATATCTACAAAGAAAAGAACGTGTATGACCGACAGATTTCGGATTACATGTTGAATGGAATAGACCAACTTCTGGAGGCTGAGAAAATAAAGGAAGACATATTTGTACTTGAACACGATTTGTGGGAGTATTGAAATGGTTCGTTCTCGTCAGGAAAGCCCGATTTGTTAAACAGGTCGGGCTTTTTTGTTCTTTGGTATTTGTCTTCTTTGGATGGGGAGATGTTAAATTCTAATGTATATAAGGAACAGAATGTATATGACCGTTCCATCGCGGACTATGCACTGAATGGAATCGACCAGCTTTTGGAGGCAGAACGGGTCAAGGATGACCTCTTTGTGAAAGAAAGCGACCTTCAGGAGTATTAACGTTATTCAATCCAAAAGAAAGCCCCGATCCGCAATTACGGATCGGGGCTTTTCATTAATCCAAAAACTGATTTGGTGGAACTGCTCTGTTTCAGCAATTCCAACAGATCGAGTTCAATCAATGCGCTGATTCAAACTGATTGGCTGTGTTTTTAGCACCACCGGCTTTCAGGGCCTTGTCGCCAGCAAAGAACTCCTTGTGGTCATCACCCAGATCTGAACCTGCCATGCGCTGGTGTTTCACGCAGGAAACTCCTTTGCGGATTTCTTGACGCTGAACACCACCTACGTATGCCAACATGCCTTCCTCTCCGAAGTAACCTTTAGAAAGGTCATTCATGTGTAGGGCTGTGGTGTGGTAAGTTGGCAGCGTGATAAGGTGATGGAAAACACCTGACACTCTGGAAGAATCTTCTTGGAATGTTCTGATCTTCTGGTCAGCTTCAATTGCCAATTCAGAATCATCGTATTTCGCATTCATCAGATCATTCTGGTCGTAAGCAGACAGATCTTTCCCCGCAGCTTCCCAACGTTTGTAGGCCTGCTTGCGGAAATTGATGGTCCAGTTGAACGATGGTGAGTTATTGTACACCAATTTAGCGTTCGGCACTTGCTCTTTGATCCTATTGACCATTGCAGCAATTGCTTCTACATCTGGTGTTGGTGTTTCAATCCAAAGCAAATCTGCTCCGTGCTGCAAACTGGTTACACAATCCAATACTACGCGGTCGATGTTAGTACCTGCTCGGAAACTGTACAGACCATTAGATAAACGGACAGGACGAACTAACTTGCCATTGCGCTTCAGTAATACATCGTTATCCTTTACTTCATCAATGCTTACTTCTTCTGCATCAACGAAATCAAGATATTGAGAAGCCAAATCTCCTGGCTCCGAAGACACTGGTAATTGTTGCGTTAAGCTTGCGCCTTCAGAATCAGTACGGGCAACGATTATTCCATCTTCCACACCTAGTTCCAAGAATGCGTATCGGATAGCATTCAGCTTAGCGATGAACTCTTCGTGAGGAACGGTTACTTTACCATCCTGGTGACCACATTGCTTTGCATCAGACACCTGGTTTTCAACCTGGATTGCACAAGCACCCGCTTCAACCATTTTCTTGGTGAGCAGGTATGTTGCTTCCTCGTTACCGAAACCAGCATCGATATCAGCGATGATAGGCACTACATGTGTTTCGAAATTGTCAATCAAATCCTGAACATTTTCGCCTGCAGCTTTCCTACGGAACAAATCGTTCAACTCCGTTGCATCCGCTTGCTTCAAGAAATCATAGATCTCAGCGATCAATTTAGGTACAGATGTTTTTTCGTGCATGGACTGATCCGGAAGCGGACCGAACTCAGAACGTAACGCTGCAACCATCCAACCAGACAGATAGATGTACCTGCTTTTGGTCGTTTTGTGATGTTTTTTCACAGCAATTATGGTTTGCTGAGCTACAAACCCGTGCCATGCACCTAGTGATTGTGTGTACTTTGAATGGTCCGCATCATACGCGGCCATGTCCTCACGCATGATTGCGGCAGTGTATTTGGCAATATCCAACCCCGTTTTGAAACGGTTCTGTACGAACATGCGCGCTGCGTGTTCCGGATTGATATCTCTCCAGGTTTCCCCATATTTGGCTTTGAGTTCCTGAACTGTTTCTAGCGCTGAAACGTAATTTGTTTGTGGATTTTTCATGTTCTCTAATTAAAAGTGGTTGTTAGATATAATCGTATGCTCCCAATGTCAAAAACTCCTCGAATTCACCTTGGGAAATAAGTTTATTAAATAGGTCAGTGGCCAATGGAAATTTGCCATTGTTGAATGCGTCCTTACCAACGTAGCCTTCGATTTTCTCTAGCTCGCCTGGGATTAGCGAAAGCACCCAGTTTAGGTTGACTGTGCGTCCGTCTTCCATTATGGCGTTGTGCTTAATCCACTGCCACACTTGTGTACGGCTAATTTCTGCTGTGGCAGCGTCTTCCATCAGGTTGTAGATCGCTGCAGCACCATTGCCACGCAACCAGCTTTCCATATAAAGAATGCCAACGTTGATGTTCTTGCGTACGCCTTCCTCGGTGATGGTTCCTTTCGGCACTGCCAACAGGTCGGCCTGTGTGATGACATCGCCTTCGCGCTTTACCTCAATTTGGTTTTTGGCGGGCATATTGGCGTTGAATATATCCATCGCCACGCTCACTAATCCAGGATGCGCCACCCATGTACCATCGTGGCCGTTGCGTACTTCGCGCAGCTTGTCGTTCTTTACTTTATCCACAGCTGCAGCGTTGGCCGTTTCGTCTCCTTTAATAGGAATGAAAGCCGCCATTCCGCCCATCGCATGCACATTGCGTTTGTGGCAAGTCTGAATCACCAACCGTGAGTATGCATCCATGAACGGTGACGCCATGGTCACTTGGTCGCGGTTTGGCACAATGAAATCGGGGTGATTGCGGAAACGCTTGATGTAGCTGAAAATGTAGTCC
>CAMCFW010000099.1 GCA_945874195.1 Chryseobacterium gleum | reverse complement strand
CCACATCCAGTCTAATGCCCTCGCTTTCCATGGCGCTCAGCACCGGAATGAGCGGCATTTCCACCTCATTGAAGAGTTTACGCACCTCCAATTCGTCCAAAAGCGGATTGAATTTCTCATAAAGTTGAAGCGTTATGTCGGCATCTTCGGCCGCGTATTCCTTCACCTCTTCCAACGGAACATCCTTCATCGTTCCCTGTGCCTTTCCTTTTTTGCCGATGAGTTCGGTAATGGAAACGGGCCTGTAACCAAGATAGGTTTCCGACAGCAGATCCATTCCGTGGCGCATGTCCGGATTGATCAGGTAGTGCGCGATCATGGTGTCAAACGTCTTAGCGCTGAATGTCAGGCCGTAGCGTTGCAAAATGCACAGGTCGTACTTGAAATTCTGCGCCACAAGCGTCTTTTCCCCGTCTGAGAAGATCGGCTGGAACTCCGCACAGACCGCCTTCGCCTCTGCCTCATTTTCAGGTATCGGAACATAGAAACCCTTTCCCTTTTCGATGGCAAAGGCAATGCCCAACAGTTCGGCTATCGATGTGTCAAGACCTGTGGTTTCGGTGTCGAAGCAAACGGTTTCAGCTTTGGATAGCACGGAGATCAATGCCTTCCGCTTTTCGGCCGTGTCGATGAGTTGATAGTCGTGATGGGTGCTTGAGATGGTCTGATAACCTGAATTTTCTACCGTTTCGACAATGGCTCCTGCCTCGGCAAACATGTCCATCTGGCCCATTGCAGCCGATTTTGCCGTGGCGGGTTTGGCCGCAGGCTGAATGGCCACCTCCTGCCCCAGCACTTTTTTGGCAATGGTCCGGAATTCCAACTCAGCGAAAAGGGTTGCTAAGGCTTCCCTATCGGGATCTTCCATGATGAGTTTTTCCTCGTCAAGTTCAATCGGAACATCGGTGATGATGGTGGCAAGCATCTTGGACATGATCGCCTTTTCGCGATTGTTCTCCACATTCTCCTTCATCTTGCCCTTCAGGTCGTCCAAATGTTCGTACAGCCCTTCCATGGATCCGTAGTCCTGAATGAACTTGATGGCGGTCTTTTCGCCCACACCCGGAATACCGGGAATGTTGTCCACCGCATCGCCCCACATGCCCAGTACATCGATCAATTGTTCGGGTCGTGCCAGACCATACTTCTCACATATCTCCTTGGGTCCCAAAACCGCAATATCATTGCCTAAGGCGGCCGGCTTGTACATGTAAATCTTGTCCGAAACCAGTTGACCGTAGTCCTTATCGGGAGTTACCATGTAGGTGGTGTAGCCATGTTTCTCGGCCTTTTTTGCAAGGGTTCCGATTACGTCATCGGCCTCATAACCCTCAACTCCAAGAACGGGAATCCGAAACCCGCGAATCAATTCCTGAATGTAGGGAATGCTGGTTGCGAGATCATCAGGCATGGCCTGGCGGTTGGCCTTGTATTCTGTAAATTCCACCTCGCGGTGAGAGCCTCCGGGCATGTCGAAGACCACCGCAATATGAGACGGTTTTTCTTTTTCCAACAGCTCCAAAAGCGTGTTGGTGAATCCGAAAATGGCCGAGGTGTTCTGGCCCTTGGAATTGACCATGGTGTAGCCGCTGGAGCGATTTCCGTGGCGGTCAACGCGGTTGCCGGCAAAGGCGAAATAGGCGCGGTAGATCAGCGCAAAGGCATCGAGGAGAAAGAGACGTTTGTCTTCGTTGGGGTGCTGTTGTGTCATGCTTATAGAACGCGGATGACGCGGATCGGACGGATACTCGCGGATTTTCAGTTTCGATTGTTGGAGAACGCTTTTCGTTTGAACTGTGGCTTTTTGCCGAAGTTGAGTAAAAGTCCAACTTCGATATCTGTCGCCTTTAAGTAGTTGACGAGTTGGAATTCGTGCTCTTCGCACAAAGCATCGGCAGCTTTCAATTCCACAATGACTTTTCGCTCGACCATAATATCGGCAAAGTAATCACCAACCACCTCACCTTCATAATAAACCTTGATCGGATACTGTACCGAACATTGAAGGCCGGCCTGTCGCAATTCAATGATCAATGCCCGCTCATAAACCTTCTCCAAAAACCCATATCCAAGGGAATTATAGACTTTGAAAAAACATTCAAGTACAGTTCCCGTGATTTCTGAATGTAGGAGGTCAGTCATTTTGATCCGCTTTAATCCGTCCGATCCGCGTCATCCGCGTTCTATAACCCAGCGCCTAATTTAATCTCGTCTACTACAGATGGGTCGAGCAAGGTAGATGTATCGCCAAGATTGGACACATCGCCTTCCGCAACTTTGCGCAAAATCCTGCGCATGATCTTGCCCGAACGGGTTTTAGGCAGGCCGCTCACCACCTGAACCCTGTCGGGTTTGGCGATAGGCCCGATAATTTCAATCACCACGTTGTCAATCTCCTTTCTGAAAGCGGCTAGATCTGTGGGCGGCTGATTGCAAATGACGTAGGCATAAATTCCCTGTCCCTTGATGTCGTGCGGATAGCCGACCACAGCCGTTTCCACTACGTTCGGATGTTCATCAATGGCGGCTTCGATCTCGGCTGTTCCGAATCGGTGTCCCGAAACGTTGATCACGTCATCCACGCGGCCTGTGATCCGGTAGTAACCATCCGCGTCCCTGCGGCAGCCATCGCCCGTAAAATATTTGCCCTTATAGGCTGAGAAATAGACCTGTTGGCAGCGTTCGTGATCTCCGTAGGTGGTGCGTAACAAGCTCGGCCATGGGAATTTGATGCAGAGGTTTCCCTGCACATCATTTCCATCAATCTCATTCCCATCCGCATCCACCAAACAGGGTTGAACGCCCGGCAACGGAAGCGTGGCGTAGCTTGGTTTCAGTGGCGTTATTCCCGCCAAGGGCGAAATGAGAATGCCGCCCGTTTCGGTCTGCCACCACGTGTCAACGATCGGGCATTTTCCTCTGCCTATATGGTCGTTGTACCAATGCCAGGCCTCTTCGTTTATCGGCTCACCGACCGAACCGAGCACGCGCAGACTGTCAAGTTTGTAGGGCTTCACGAAATCCAGTCCGTAGGCTTCCAACGCGCGAATGGCGGTTGGGGCGGTGTAGAAAATGTTGACCTGATGTTTGTCGCACACTTCCCAGAAACGTCCTGCATCGGGATAGGTGGGAATGCCTTCGAACATCACCGTTGTGGCGCCTGCCAAAAGTGGCCCGTAAACAATGTAGCTGTGACCCGTGACCCAACCGATGTCGGCCGTACACCAATAGATGTCGCCTTCCTCGTATTGAAACACATTGCGGAAACTGTATTCCGCATAGACCATGTAGCCGCCACAGGTGTGCACCACGCCCTTCGGTTTGCCTGTTGATCCGGATGTGTAGAGCACAAAAAGCATGTCTTCGCTGTCCATTTCCTCGGCCGGGCAGTCGTTATTCACGAGCTTCAACTCGTTATTCAGCCACACATCCCTTCCGTCTTTCATGGTGACGGCTGAACCGGTCCTTTTCTGAACAATGCACTTTTTGATGGAAGGACAGGTTTCCAACGCCTTATCCACAATTCCCTTCAGGTCGATGGATTTTGCTCCGCGATAGGCACCATCGCCAGTGACGATGATATTGCAGGTGGCATCATTGATCCGATCTTCTAGCGAACGGGCAGAAAACCCTGCGAACACCACCGAATGGATGGCCCCGATGCGTGCGCAGGCCAATGTGGCAATGGCCAGTTCTGGCGTCATGGGCATGTAGAGACAGATGCGGTCGCCTTTTTTCGCACCATTCCGTTTCAACACATTCGCGAAAGCGCACACACGGCTGTGCAATTGTCGATACGTGATCTTCTCGGCCTTCTCTTTCGGGTCGTTCGGTTCGAAGAGAATGGCCACCTGATCAGGGCGGGTTTCCAAATGGCGGTCGAGGCAGTTTTCGGTGATGTTGAGTTTTCCGCCCAAGAACCATTTTACCGAAGGCGTTTCAAACTCCCATTCCAGCGTTCGGTGCCATTTCTTCTTCCAACGGAAGGTTTCGGCCTTTTCGTTCCAAAAACCTTCTGGGTCGGCCACGCTTTTGGCGTATTGTTCGTGATATTCTTCGAATGAGTCGATCTTCTTGATCATGCGCAATGCTTTTGACCAAATTATAGAAAATACGGAATGGGAGGTCTTCCTACCTAATCACTTCTTTGACTGACGGCCTGAATAGTAGAATCCATCGGAGGCGATGAACTTGAGGGAAATTTCTAAACCTCCTTGGAAACCAGTTGCCTTGGAGAGTTTGGAAACGTTGACATCGTAGCTTACGCCTAACCGGAAATACAGGTATTCGACAGCCACAATGGGGGTGATGGCGTCAGCCCATCGATAGGTGGCGCCCAAACTGAGGGCTCCTCCTTTGACAAATCCGGTAACCTTCGCTTCATCTTTCAACGAGAAGCGATATAGCGCACCGAAGACCGCCTCGGTCTGTTTACCTTGAAGTTGGAACAGAAACATGGGAATGATATAACTTCTGCCACTACCCACGCCCATCATGGCATCGGCATGAATGGACCATCTAACATGTAGGCGATCGTCTTCCGACAGATTGAACTTCTGTCGTGGCCGGTTCAAATGAAAAAGTCCGGTACCGGCCCTCACCTTCAATTCCCTGAAGGGTCCGAAGCCGTCAGATAGGTCCATGTTCCAAGAAAAACCCATTGAGACATCCGGATTGATGAACGAATTGAATTTAGCGGTTTCACCAGAGGCCATTGTGGGGTCATAATTATCGCCATCGTATTGGCTTCCCCAAATGGCATTGTCCATGTTCACGCCCCGGTAAAGAATTCCGCTCTGGATGCCTGCTGTTAGAAAATGTTCGCGCGTCAGATTCAATGTGCTGGCAATGCTGATGACGCCTGAAGTGGTGTGAAGCCCAAGATCGCCAGCATCGTCTCGGTAAGCAGCCAACCCTATGGCCAGACTTGCCTTTTTCTTGAACTTCTTTGGAACGATGCGATGGTCGTAATTGAGTCCGAATGTGCGATAAGGCGCATCCACGTTTGCCCACTGATCCCGATAGTTGACCACCACGCGTGCATTTCCATCAAAAACTCCGGTCAATCCGGGGTTGATGAGCTGTGGAATTTCGGTGAATTGCGAAAAATGGATATCCTGCGCAAAGGAAGAAGTGGCCACGAAAAGCAACATATATATGGCCCAGTATCTCATCGAAGCAGTGTCACATTTCCTTTTGATACCACCTGTCCTGCGGAAGTGATGAAATAGACGAATACCCCACTGTTCACTGGCTGACCTTTGAAGGTGCCGTCCCAGCCGGTGTCAATGTCTTCCGACTCAAAAACGCAATTGCCCCATCGGTCGTAAATGCGCATTTCAAATTCGAAGAGGTTGGTTCCTCTGGGTTTGAACACATCATTCTGCCCATCATCGTTGGGCGAGAACACGTTCGGAACGAACAGTTCTGTTGCTAGCGCTGCAAGGCTGATCTCTGGTGTTTCAAAATCCCAACCCGGAGTGCGGAATGATGCCAATTCCGGACCCGAGCCGAATACAGGTCCTGCAACCGTTCCCGGATTTTCTCTCCACAGTCCTGATCCGTAGTGCGCCAATGTTTGGAAGAACCCATCCACCGGCTCATCAAAATAAACGGTGATGGTTGCAGGCGATGAGCCCGAAGTGCGTTCCATGTGATGGTAGAACACGGGGTTGATATAATAGAGTTCTGTGCTGCGCTGTGCGGCATTGGGCGATGGAGCTGCATAGCGGACCTTATAAGTTGAATTGCCGGCATTGGGCGATATGGTGATCGGCCGCACTTTTATTCCGCCTACACTTGTTCCAACGGGAAAATAATGTTCCTGCGTGCTGTTGGTCACTCTCGAAAGCCCGCCATTTGCTGTCGCACTGACAAAGCCCTGATCGTGAATGGCGAGAACTGATGCAGCGGCCGTGTTCTGATGAAAAACGATCCGGTTTCCAGCAGAGAGTTCGCGGTCTGTAAGATTGAGATTCCCTGTGGTGGAAATGTCCTGTAACATGTATTTCACGCCTCCTCCAATGAGGGTCAAATGATGGAAATCGAGTTGATTGACCCCACGCATGACCTGATCATCGCCATACAGTTCAAATTCACTCTGTCCGGGTTGCATTTGCCCGTTGTTCTCAATGTCATTCAACACACGGAAAATACCTGAACCCGTTCCGCCAACAAGTGTGGCGTCATTCAAAATATTCCCTTCCACCACCAGCTCTCCAGCATTGGAAAGTTGTCCTGCGGAATTCCTGATGCCACCTTCGGCAAGGATGACCTGACAGCCAGGATTGATGCGAATGTCTGTTCCGAGATTCACGACAAACTCCGTCTGCCCCAATGCAACAATGGGCATCAAAAAGAAAAAGATGAAGAGCCTTTGTCCCATCAGTTTATCCTTCTCCAAAATATGACGGCCACATTGTCTGGCCTGGTTTCCCCTGCAGTTGTGCCTGTTGCTGCCCCATTCACAGTGACATTGACCGTATGATTATGGTCTGGAACCGTATGAGCATGATCGGCAGCCGTACTGGTCGGTCGTTGTTTCAAGAAATGACGGTGGGCGTAGAAGTCATCTGTATGACTATGGTTTCCGTCTGCAGAAATGGAGTGGTTGTGATTAAGTTCCTGGTTCAATCTTCCCAAAAAGTTCCCTACCGTTCCCTGACTTGTGTTCCATGGGCACGAAAGGTCGGCCGTTGCAGCCAATTCGTTGGTTGTAGAACTGGCATTGTTGTCATCATACGGAACATATTTGGGGCTGCCACAGCCTGTGCCTATGTCGTTGTATCCACCTGTGAATCCACCATGACTGTGGCTGCCAGCAGTTGAAGAAGTGCGAGAAGTATAGGAAGGTGCTGTTCCGTTGGTGCCTCCCCACCAAAAACTTCCATCGCTGATGGTGTTTCCCGTTCCATCTCCATTTCCGCTTCCTGCATCGTAAATACGAGAATCGTCATTGCTCCACCAACCTCCCCAGTTATGGGCGTGAGTTCCGGCTGCAGAAGTATTGAGCACCCCTGCTCCAACTGCCGTTCCACTGGCAGAGTGCGTGTGGTCTTGGAAGGCGTTTGACTGCACCGTTCCTGTCAGCGCCCCAGCAGCCGAAACGTTGGCACCTCCTCCTCTAGCACGGATAAAACTTCCGTTGGCCACATCTGTAAAGACCCAAACGGTGTTCGGATAAATGGTATTAGGATTGGCAGCGTTGATCCACTGAATGTATGTTGATCCGATGGGGGGTGTGTTGATGTTCAACCATACGAACCCATTGAACACCTCCATGGCGCTCAGGTCCGTGTTCCATCGCATGGCCCCGGTGGGCACCGTTCCACTCGGGCGTTGGGCTGTTGTTCCCGCAGGCACACCGAAGGCATCGGTGG
>CAMCFW010000098.1 GCA_945874195.1 Chryseobacterium gleum | reverse complement strand
GTATGGATCGTTCCACATCATCGAAGGTCTTACCTCTTCTTTCCATGACACGCTGGGCCGTTGCGAACGCCTTTTCGGCTTCGTATTCTGAGAACCCGGCAGCACCACCCCAACTGAAAGATGGGATGAACGTACGCGGAAAACCAGCACCGAACACATTGGCGCTTACCCCCACCACCGTGCCGGTATTGAACATGGTATTGATTCCCGATTTGGAATGATCGCCCATGATCAATCCGCAGAATTGAAGCCCTGTTTTGGCAAATCGTCCAGATTCGTAGCTCCATACGCGAACTTCATCATAGTTGTTCTTTAGGTTCGAATTGTTCGTGTCTGCACCCAGATTGCACCACTCACCTATCACAGAATTTCCTAAAAATCCATCGTGTCCCTTGTTCGAATAACCGATGATTACCGAGTTATTCACCTCGCCTCCTACCCTGCTTTCTGGTCCAATGGTGGTAGGTCCATATATTTTGGCTCCCATCTTCACCTGAGCGCCATCGCACAGCGCGAACGGCCCTCGAACTATGGAACCTTCCATAACTTCAGCATTCTTGCCTAAGTAAATGGAACCTGTGGAAGTATTGAAAATGCAGGCTTCTGCCTTAGCACCTTCCTCTAAAAATACCGTTCCGTTACCGATTACCGTGTTTGAGTCTGACAACTTTACCGAATTTCTTCGAGCGGTGATCAATTGAAAATCGGCCTCCAGTGCCTGCCCGTTCTTAGAGAATATATCCCAAGGATTTTCGACCGATAAAATGTTGCCTTCAAACTCAATTCCTTCTTTCGAGCTGAGGTTCATAGATAATGGGTTCTCGGAAGTCTTTAATGCCAACAACTTTCCGTTTTTCACCAAGCGCTGTTCCTTTCCAAGTTCTGAAATGGCGCTTACCAAGGCACTGTCAGGGCAAATTCCACCATTGATGAGCACGTTATCTGACGAACTGACCAGCGGATATTTCGTTCGCAGATACTCTACCGTCAAGGTGCTTGACGAAGCCTTCAGAACGGTTTCCCACTTTTCGCGAATGGTGAGAATACCGATGCGCAGCTCGCAAACAGGTCGGGTAAAAGTGAGCGGGAGCAGCTTCTCGCGCTTGTCGTCAAAAAGGATGTAATTCATGTGAATGCTAAAATGCGAAATTTAAAAGCCCCGATCACCAAAGTGAGCGGGGCTTTCCAACAATGTTTGTTAAAACGATTATCCTTCGGTTCCTTCGTTCTCCTCTGGCTTGGCCTGAGATGCACGATGGGTCTTGTATCGGTTTCGGAATTTGTCCACACGACCTGCGGTATCCACCAACTTCATTTTTCCGGTATAGAATGGATGCGAAGAGTTTGATATCTCCAATTTGATCAACGGGTACTCATTTCCGTCCTCCCACTTAATGGTCTCTTTGGCTGCCGCGCACGATTTTGTAAGAAACGTATGTTCGTTAGACATGTCTTTGAACACTACGAACCGGTAATCTGCTGGGTGAATTCCCTCTTTCATTTTATGCTTTTTTCAGAATGGAGCGCAAAGATAAACAAAAGCTTCTTTTCTGGTGCATACAATTTTCAATCATTCTGAACGTAATACGGCCTTCAGTATATTTGCCAGCACATGAAACATCTCTTTTGGCTTGCCCCAACGCTGTTTGTCCTCACACTTTTCAGTTCCAGCTGCAAAAAGGATGTATTTAATTCTGACGGTGCGCTGGACTTTTCGGTGGATACGGTCATCTTCGATACCGTGTTCACCACCATCGGTTCGGTAACACGGCAATTTAAAATATACAATAGGAACAGCGATGAAGTGACCATTTCGTCCATCATGCTCGCAGGTGGAACACAATCCAAGTATAGGATGAATGTGGATGGAAACTTGGGAGTGGCTTTCAGCAACATCACCATTCCAGGAAAGGATTCGTTGTTCGTTTTCGTGGACGTAACGCTGGATCCGAACAACTTCAACGATCCTGCCATCGTCACCGACAGTGTGGTTTTCAACACCGATGGAGTAATTCAGGACGTTGATCTGGTGGCCTTCGGTTGGGATGCCGATTTCATCTATCCGAACGTGTTCGACAATCCGATCGGGCCTTATCGTTTTCTCGATTGCAACATTACCTGGACTCCGGCAGAACCCCATGTGATCTACGGATGGGCCGTGGTACCTGAAGGTTGTACGTTAACGATCGAGGCCGGTACAAGGGTTTACAGTCATCATAGTTCGGGCATTATTGTGGACGAGGGCGGAACGCTCATTGTAAATGGCACGCCACAGAATCAGGTGATCTTTGCAAGCGACAGGCTCGATGATTTTTACGAAGATCAGGCTGGCGAATGGAATACGATATGGCTTTATGCCGGCAGCCTGAACAACGTGATAAACGGGGCGCTTATCAAGAATGGGAACATTGGTGTCAGGGTGGATTCGTTGCAGGCCAATAGCAATCCGAATCTCACGATGGAAAATACCATCATCGAGAATATGGCCGGACTTTCAATTCTATCGATAGAAGGCTCAATTGAAGCCAAGAATTGTGTCTTTGGAAACGCAGGACAGTATTCTGCAGCTTTGACCAGAGGCGGAAACTATGAGTTCATTCATTGCACCTTCGGAAATTATTGGGTGAATGGCAATCGCCAAACCCCTGCCCTCCTACTCAACAATTGGATTGAGGCCGATGGATCGGTTTTTACCTATAATTTGAATAGGGCCTATTTTGGAAACTGCATCATTTATGGAAACAACCCGACCGAACTTGGTCTGGATAGGAATGTGGCATCCACCTTCAATTTCGAGTTTGACAACTGCCTGATGAAACTGGATTTTGACGAAGAAGATCCTATCGACATCAGCAATGTGGCCGAATTTCATGAGATGATCTATAATGAGAATCCCGAATTTGTAGACCCAAGCGATCAGAACTTTGATCTGGATACACTTTCTGCTGCTTTTAATGTTGGAAAGGTATCCATTACTAACGATGCGAGTCTATTTTCAGACGTAATAGGAAATTCAAGGGTATTCGGGCCAAAACCGGATCTGGGTGCCTACGAACGTCAGGAATGAGAACATCTCTATATTTGAGACTGTTCGATCCTGAAGTTGAAAGACCTAATTTTCCATAGCCTTCATTCCATTGGAGTTTCATCTCTTTTACGTTCGAGGAAAGCGAATCGATTGACCGTACTCAGTCTGCATCGCATTTCAGACGAACGAAACTATTTCTGGAATCCGATCAGACCCAAGACGTTCGACCAACTTCTGTCTTATGTGAAGAAGAACTACCACCTGATCGCCTTCAACGAACTTGAAGAAGTTTCCGGCTCCGAACCGAAAAAACCTCTCCTTATTCTCAGTTTTGACGATGGCTATCGCGATTTTTACGAGCATGCCCTGCCATTGTTGGTAAAACATGGGTTGCCTAGCAATCATAACGTGGTGAATGCCTGTGCCGACACGAACTCCATCATTTGGACAGAGCGGCTAAATATCATCTTCGAGCATTGCCGATTGAACGCTATTGATCTTGAACTGGAATTTGAAGGAAGAAAGATTGGAATCCAGCAGTTCAACGGTTCTTGGATGCCGTTCTACATCGACACATTCAAGACTCTGCTAAGCATGGAACGAGCGCCTCGTACGGCATGGCTTGATCAACTTCAAGGAAAGATGGGAATCGCGACCGATGTTCGGATGATGAACTGGGATGAGATTCGCGATTGTGCGGCAAACGGGGTCGAGATCGGTTGCCACACGTATCACCACGATGCGCTGGGAACCATTCGCGATAAGGATGTTTTGAGGAAGGAGATTCTGCAGGCCAAGGCCGAAATAGAAACGGAAATTGGAAAGAAGGTGACGGTTTTGGCACTTCCCAATGGACAGACGGGTGCGCTTGCCGATTCGGTCATTTCAAACTCAGACCATAAATTCGTTCTCTATGCGAATGACGAATTGAACATAATGCCTCTGATAAGAGAAAACGGCCCTTTACCCATTTCTAGGATCAATTTAATTGCTGAGCCATTTCCACAAATGGTTCTACGTATGGAACAATTCCACAAAAAGCTTCGCAAGTATGTCTGAAAAGCCAGAAAAATATTTGAAACGACCCGAAGATTTCGCGTATGACGTTCGAAAGATCGGGGCAGATGATTTTGCATTGCTCATTCCATTGATGAACGATTGCTTCGGAATGGATGCCGATATCGATTATTTCAGATGGAAGTACATTCAGAATCCGGCCGGAAGTTTTATCGGATTCATAGCGGTAGATAATTTTACGGGGGTCGTTGGTGGTTACTATGGCGTAATTCCGCAGGTTTTTGAACTTAACGGGGTGGCCACAACCATCTATCAATCGTGCGACACGATGACGCATTCCTTGCACCGGAGACGCGGGCTTTTTCAAAAACTCGCCTTGCGCTGTTATCAGGAATTGAAGTCCGAGAACAAGTTTTTTGTCATAGGGTTCGGAGGTGGCCAATCTACCCCTGGTTTTCTAAAATTCGGTTGGAAACGGCTCTTCGATTTCAGATACTATTTCAAACCCGCCATTCTCTGTAAGTTCTCGAAAGGCCCCGATTCTTTGCGAAAGGAAGTAAAAGTGACCACTGCCCTTGCAGCATTGGATGGCGGCCTCGATGCCTCGAGACCGCAACTACTCGCCAAAGCCAAAGGGCTTCGCAAAGCCGAACAGATCCGTTGGCGTCTGCAAAATCCGAATCACAAATATTTAGCGTTGCGGTTGAATGACGATGCTCATAGTTACATCATCTTTTATGTTGACGATGACAAACTGGTGCTGTTCGATATTTACCTACACCAGCTCGCATCGGGCAAAAAAATGATTGCATTCTTGAGTTCGGAAGTGGCAAAAAAGGGATTCAAAGGCATCATATCATTCTGTCAGGAAAACGGAACGGACGCAAACATTCTGAAACAACTCGGTTTCATAAACAATCCCTTCAGTTTTGGCCCGCTTAAAGAACGCGTGCCATTCATTCTTTTCAGTTCGGAAGAACGGATGAAGGAGTTTTCATCACCTTCCGACTGGTGCATGACCACCTACGATCACGATTCTCTTTAATGAATAAGTACTCCAGCGCACGTTGAAAAAAGCACTGATCCTAGCTTACGATTTCCCGCCATACAATTCTATTGGAGGGCAACGGCCTTATTCGTGGTTCAAGTATTTCCGCGAATTCGGGCTAGATCCCGTGGTAGTGACGCGACATTGGGATCGCGAGATCAAAGGACCGGACGATTGCAATCTGCCAAGCGTCAATAAGAATGTGACTGAGGAAACTTCCACTTTCGGTCGGGTTATCCGCGCGCCATTTCATCCGAGCAAGCGAGACCATCTCATTTCCAGAACCGATCTTCCATCCGTGCTGCTACGAAAGACCCTGTCGGTATGGCAACTGCTCACCGAGCATCACCTTGCATCCTCAGACAACAAACGGACAATTCTTGAGCAAGCGCGAAAGTATCTGTTGAAGAACAAGGTTGATGTGATCATTGCATGTGGAGAACCGTTCGTCCTATTCCGATATGCAGCTGAACTTAGCCACGAATTCAACACCCCTTGGATAGGAGATTATCGTGACGGTTGGAGCACAAATTACCGTTGGGATGACGCCAAATTCTATGGACTCATCCAACGATCGGTTCAACGGAACGTGGAGAAGAAAGTAGTTTCGACCGCCATGTTGCTTACAACCGCAGCCCCTAGTTTTTCTGAACGCTTGGCCAAACTGACCGGACGGAACGAAACCGACATTCCAGTGATCTACAATGGGTATTTTGAAGAGAAATTCGACCTAAAGGTTCAACCTGAATTGAAACAACGCTTCAGTGTGGCTCATGCCGGAACGCTGTACTATTTTCAGAAGGTGGAAACGTTCTTGAAAGGACTGAACCTCTTTCTCGAAAAACATCCCGAAAAAGAAATCGATGTCAATTTCTACGGACTGAACTTTTATCCCGCGCAGATCAATCGGATAAAGGCGGCAGCTGGAAAAGCCAAGGTTAACTTTATAGATAAGTTGCCTCACGAACAGATGCTTTCAGAGTTGGCTTCAAGCCATGTTCAGTTGTTGGTGGCCACGCCCGAAAAGCATCAGATCTATGCGAAGGTGTTCGACTATATGGCCAGTGGACGACCGATTCTGATGGTGGAGAACGACCAAGGACCCTTAGAAGGCATCTTGTCCAACAGACCGAATGCTTCGATCTGTTCCAAGCCGCTGGAAGTCTGCCATTACTTTGAACAGGCCTTTGAAAACCCGACCTTCTACGAACGTACGCAGCTGAATGACCGTACATTCACAAGGCGAAATCAAACTCGGAGATTTGCCGAATTAATTCTACAAGCGATCAACTAGCATGATAAACACCATTTTTAAACAAGACCTTTTCAAAGATCAGACCGTGCTCATCACGGGCGGAGGCACAGGAATCGGGCTTCGCATCGCACGGGAATTCTGTCAGTTGGGAGCGAACGTGGTCATCGCCAGCAGAAACAGCGATAAGTTGACCGCTGGCCTGAAGGTGTTGAAAACTGAAGGGGCGGAGGCCATTGCCTTAGAATGCAATATACGCGATGAGGAAAGCATCAAGAACTGCGTGAGCGCGGCCATCGAAAAATATGGACGGATCGATGTGTTGGTGAACAACGGTGGCGGCCAATTCCCTTCGCCAGCCGAATTCATCAACCGGAAAGGATGGCACGCGGTTATCGAGACCAACCTAACCGGAACGTTTTTCCTTACTCAGGAAGTGTTCAATCGGTCCATGTCCAAGCATGGCGGGTCGGTCGTCAACATCACAATGGACAATCGAAATGGATTTCCCATGTTGGCACATTCGGCAGCGGCAAGGGCTGGCGTGCAGAATCTGACCATGAGTTTGGCCAACGAATGGGGCAAGTATGGCGTGCGGGTAAACAGCATTTCGCCTGGTACTATTGAATCGAGCGGATTGGAAACCTATGCACCTGAATTTCAGGAATACGTGCGCGGATACGGGAAGAACAACCAGCATTTCCGATTGGGCACCGGGGCCGAAGTGGCTGCGGCCGTTGTCTTCCTCGCTTCGCCTGCGGCCACCTTCATCACCGGAGTGAATTTGGCGGTTGATGGTGGTGAATCGATTTTTACCCCATTGATGCCTCCAATTGAGAACAAGGCCAATTCAGTATTCAATGATCAGTAATGATGTCGGTCATTCTTTTTTTGGTAACGACCAGTTAACTTTATTCGAAAATCAGATGCAAAGCCTTTCAGAAATATTTCAGAACCTCAATACCCAAGGGCTGGCCAACGACCCAACGGTGTATTTCATTCCCGGCTTCATCTTCCTGATCCTTCTGGAACTTGTTTTGA
>CAMCFW010000097.1 GCA_945874195.1 Chryseobacterium gleum | reverse complement strand
TGCATTGGTGTTCTACCAAGGTGATGATGGTGTTGATATTGACCAGAACTACTCAGGAACGATCAGCAGTTTTGCAGTGATACAAGGTGACGGAGTTGCAACCGATGAAGGCCTTGAGATCGATGGTCCGGAAGGAACCACCAACACAGGCGGTCTTTTCACCCTGATCAACGGTATCTGCAAGAGAGAAGGAACTGAAGGTTCACCTGGCGACTTCAAATCAAAGTCACAGGGAACAATTGAGAATGTGACCTTCGATTACACGAACGCGATCAAGATCCGTGCAAGCTATCAGAATGATTGTGCAGATCCAAAGACAGATTCTTTCACGTACCTGACGGATGTCTCTCCTAAGTTGATCTTCACCAACTCAACATTCAGTGCTGTAACTGTTTACACTGCATCTACTGATGTCGCTACTCCTCCTGCCACATGCCCTGTACCGGGTGCAGACCAGACCGCAGCAGAAGGCGCAATGACCAGCGGAAGCGGAAGCACTATCAATCCAGCAACCCTTTTCTCTTGGACCGCTGCCGGGGTGAGAGGAGAACTGTGATCGACATAGCTTAAATAATTGTTAAGAAAGCCCTGCGATGAACTTCGCAGGGCTTTCTTGTTTTAACCTTGCCCAACTAATACACAGCATGTCGAAATGAAAAATCTGTGCTCATTCTTCCTTCTTTCAACCATTTCGTTGGGTGTATTCGGACAGGAGAAAGGCTTCCTTCGTGGTAACATAGGCGATGGTCAGTTCGGTGGTCCACTCATAGGCGCGAACGTAACTGTGCCTGCTCTCTCAGGGGTTGGGGCAACTACGGACTTCGATGGTAACTATTCGGTAACATTGCCAGTGGGTGTCTACGAAGTGAAGGTCTCCTACATTTCGTTTGCCGAACAGATATTCAAGGATGTTGAGATCAAGGCAGGGGAAGTGACCAAGATCGATGCTGTACTTGAAATGATCACGCAGGAGGTGGCCATGGTCGAAGTGGTCGCCACGGTCAGAAAGTCAAGCGAGGCCGGTGTGCTCATGGATATGAAGAATGCCACCACTGTAACAGATGGACTTTCTGCGCAGTCATTCAGAAAGATAGGTGATTCTGACCTTTCTGGTGCCATCCGAAGGGTTACGGGCGTGACAGTGCAGGACGGTAAGTACGTTTACGTGCGTGGCCTTGGCGACCGATATACCAAGACCGTGCTCAACGGAATGACACTTCCGGGTCTGGACCCCGATGTGAATGCCGTGCAGATCGACATTTTTCCAACGGCTGTACTCGAGAATGTGAGTGTCTCCAAGACCTTCTCTCCCGATCTGGACGGTGACTTTACAGGAGGACTCGTGAACGTGGTGACCAAGAAGTTTCCCGAGCAGAAGACCACACAGGTGAACGTCAGCTTCACCTACATTCCGGGGCAGCATTTCAATAAGGATTTCATTCTCTACAATACAGGAAAGACGGACTTCCTCGGGTTCGATGACGGTTCACGTAAATTACCTGTCAATGGAGAAGCCAGTGTCCCGAACGTTTCAACGGGAAATGCTAGTCTTGAAAGCATCACAAGAAGTTTCAACTCCGAACTTGCGGCAAGGAAGAAGTTCGCGTTTATGAACGGCTCTTTCAGCATTAACCACGGAAATCAGATCAATAATGATAATGGAACAACATTCGGCTACAACTTCGTACTCAACTATGCCAACGAAAGAGTGTTCTACAAGGATTTTCAGTCGAATGACTACTTGAAGGGAACTGCAGATTCCGACATTGAACTGGACCGTATGCGTACCCGAGTGGGCGATCTCGGAAAAGAGAATGTGACCTGGAACGCTTTGCTGACCGGAAGCATGAAAAAGGCGAAGAGCAGCTACACCGCAACGTTGCTTTACAACCAGAGCAGCGAATCGTCCGCTACCCAGCGAGTTAATCAGGATTTCGAACAGAATCAGGCCACCTTGGTGGAGAACGTGCTGACCTTCACGCAGCGCAGTCTGGGTAATTTTCAGCTCAACGGATCACATAGGATCAACATCGTTGAGATCGATTGGGCCAATTCTCTCTCCTTCTCGCGGGTTTACGATCCCGATTTCCGCGAAACGAGGATATCCATTACGGATGGAGACACCTCTCTTTCTACAGGTAATGGTGCTGGGATTGATCGTTTTTGGAGAAACCTCAACGAACTCAACGAAGCATTCAAACTCGATTTCAAGATCAATCTGCACGAGAACATCAGTTTGAAACTTGGTCTTGCCACCAACTATCGTTCAAGGGATTTCGAGGTCTTTTCCTATAAGCATCGCACAAACGACCTTAGCGCTATCAGCTTTGATCCCGATTGGTTCCTACAGGATGAGAATATTTGGTCAGCAGACTCGACCGACCCCAATTATAGCGGCACTTACACCATAGGAAATTTCCAACCTGCCAACCAATACAAGGCCAGCCAGATGATCAATGCCGGATACGTCATGGCCGAACAACAGATCAAAAAGAAACTAAAGCTGATCTATGGGGTGCGATTGGAACACACCGTCATGTATTACGATGGCGTGAATCAGAACAATACCGTGCGCTACCTCAACCAGAAGACACTGGACGCACTAAGCATCCTTCCCGCACTGAATATCGTCTATTCCCTTACCGACAAGATGAATCTCCGCGGTGGTTACAGCCGAACAGTGGCGCGCCCTTCGTTCAAGGAAAAGTCGGAGGCCGAGATCTACGATCCCATCACCAAGAGGACCTTTTCAGGTAATCTCGATATCAAACTCACCAACATCGACAATGCCGACCTCCGATACGAATTCTTCATGGGAGGCAAGGACATGCTCTCGCTTTCGGGATTCTACAAGCGTTTTGACGGACACATCGAACTCGTTTCGTTCGAATTGGCGCCCGACAACCTCAAGCCAAGGAACTCTGGCATTGCCCACGTGTTCGGTGGCGAGTTCGAGATACGGAAAGGATTGCGTCAGCACACATCATCCAAATTCCTGCAAGGCTTCTTCTTTTCAGGCAATGTTTCCATTGTCCATTCCATGGTCGATATGGAAAGTGTGCTGATAGACAACATAGGTGGAACCGAATTTGCCCTGCGCGAGAGCACCAAGCGCGATGGCGAGACGATCAACCGTTTTAGACCAATGTCCGGACAATCGCCCTATGCCGTTAACGGAACTATCACCTACGAATTTGACGATGACAGAGCCAGTATTTCTCTTGCCTATAACGTTCAGGGCGATCAGTTGAGCATCATCGGGTCAGGCCGAGTGCCAGACATCTACACACTCACTTTCCATAGCTTGAACTTCAATGCTTATGTCAATTTGGGCGAAGAACGCAAGTCGCAGATCACGTTGGGCGTAAGCAATTTATTGGATGACGATCGTACTTTGGTCTACCGTTCGTTTAAGGCCGAGGATCAGATATTCACCTCTTTCAAGCCCGGTGTCAGTATCCGATTGGCCTACAGATACACATTCTGACCTGAAGCTCGCGGCAAAAAAAAAAGCCCTGAAGCACTTTCTGCTTCAGGGCTTTTTTCATGGCTAGACTTGCAATTATTTCTCAATCGTGGCGAAATCGCCCGATTTGATCCATTTGTTGGCAGCCATTGCTTTACCATCCGCATAGTTCATTTCTGTATACGTGTTTGCGTAGAGGTCCCAACTACGATACTCGCCATGACGCTTGCCATTTTTGTAATTCAACTCAGCTGTTTTCTGACCGTTCTCTGCAAAACCCAGCCATTTTCCTTCAGGAATACCGTTTTTGAAAAATCCAATTTCCTTAACCGCACCATTCTGATAGAAGTGGGTCACCTCAACCAGACCGTGTTTTTGAACGTAAGAACTTTTCAATTCTCCTGATTCATAATTCACTTGAGCAGTGCTTTGAGCAAAGCTGAGAGTAGAAACGAGCATCAACGTGCTGAAGATAGAAGCTTTCATGACCTTTGATTTATTAGGGTAAAGTTAAGTAAACTATCTGTCACATAACATAGGCTTAACATGAAAGATCTAATAAAGTTGCATTTCAGGTAAAATTTAACATTGGTTGAGTTCAATTCATATTAATTGAATGTTAAGAAGGTATGTCTTTAATAATAAAAAAGCCCCGAAACCTGTGGCTTCGGGGCTTATTGTTGCCTTAAAAGATTATTCAGTTCTTAACGAAGCGGATGGTATTCAGACCTCCTTCGGCACGAAGTTGAATGAGGTAGATGCCATTGGATAGCTTTGAAATGTCTTGAGACAGGTCTATTCTATTGGTCCCCATATGAACCGATAACTGTCTTACGCTTTGTTCCTGACCCAGCACATTCAGCACGGACATTGTCGCCACACTGTTGTCTTTGGCTGAAATTTCAAGTATGGCTTCGTTTTGTGTTGGATTCGGGTATAGAACCATTCGTTCGAATAGCCCAGTTTCTGAAACTCCAGTGCCGCTGTTATTCGGATTGATGTTGATGTCATCGATATACAGGTAACTCTGTTGATCGCTAAGTGCTTCAAATTTTATGAGAACATGTTCTTCTCCTGCCATTGTGGCAAGCGAAACTTCATCCAATCTCCAATCGCTTGCATCTGGCGTGAATGTGCCGCTCACCGATCCGCCAGCTGTGTTCAGGTTGTCGCCAGCCTGAGTATATCTTAATGACCAAGATTCTCCGCAGTCCTTCGATGCGTAAACGCGAAGTCTTTCTGAATGAGAAGTGCTACTCCGGTTTGCATGAGCAACACGAAAGGTCATTGAAGCATCTGCCGAGCTTACATTGGTCATGTCAATAGCCGGGCTAATAAGGCTGTTAACATTGCCAGCAGTAACGCTTCTAAGGTTTATCCTTGCACTGGCCGTGCCACTGAACGAAGCCGAAGTGTTGCGCTGCCACGTGAGTCCACCCGGTGTTTCAATTGTCCATTCGAGATCTGGATCTGCATTGTTCGGAAAATTCGATGCTTCAACTCCTTCATCGAACGGACCTGTGATCCCGCCTCCCAATGGGTTGATCGTTACCGCGTTCTGTATGGTCTGAGATTCGGTTCCGGCAGCAGTGGAAATGCTCAATGTGGCCGAATAGGTGCCTGCCGCGTTGTAGACCACGGTCGGACTTTGGTCATTGCTTGTGCTTGGTGTTCCGCCTGGGAACGACCAGGTCCAGACCCAGCTGGCATCAACATCTGCCCCCCAAGAATTATCGAAATAATCAACTTCCAGACCTTCACAGCCTAGGCTGTTGTCAAAAGAAAAATCGATGGTCGGCACGCAGGTGTTGGTAAATCCATCGCTTGTTCCTGTTGAGCTTCGGTTTCCGGTGGTCCAATAGCTGTTTCGTCCTCCTGTTGTAGAATTGGAAGCGGCCTGCATTCTTGCCGCCTGCCCCATGGTGAACATGCGACCGCAGCTAGAATAATCCATGTGATTCTGCACGTTATCAAGGCTACCGCAGGTGGTCTGCGTGGTTGAACAACTTCCGGAGGTTCCGATGGTATTGGGCGTATCGGTCACATCATCATCAAAGCTGCAATTGCTTGCCACTCCCGGTTCGTTTGTCGGCCCCCAAATGTGGCTCAAATTCATCCAGTGACCGAATTCGTGGGCCAGACTACCTTGGAATTGGGCCGCCCGTAAAATGATCCCGTTGCTTTCTGCACCGTTAGTACCAGGAAGGAACGTGTATCCTCCGGCACCCCCGTCAACGGAGTTCACCAACCAGACCTGAAGATATCGTCTTGATCCTGTGTTCCAATTTATTAGGTCTTTCACGTCTTCTCCGCCCGCATAGGTCTGGGCAGAAGTTGTTCGCGTTATTCCATCTGTGCAGTTTCCATTCACATCAATCTTAGCCAATCGAAGTTCAAATCCAGGGTCTCCGATGATGCCCGAAAACGCTGGAACGATGGAACTCAGGTTTCCATTCTGGCCTGTCAATTCCTCATTCACAACTTCAAGTGCATTGAGTATGGCCTGCTTCGAAAGGTTCTCTGAACCATTGTCGTGTATCACATGGATCACTGTCGGTATGATCTTCAGGTTTCCTGCGCGTTCGCCATAATGTTCTGCCGTATAAAGTTCGGTTTCATGTTCCAAGGCCTCTCTAAGTGCTCGCTTTTCGGGCGAATTTGCTAATATCTCGTTGGTCAGTTCGTGTGTAGGACAACCTAAGCGTTGAGCGCTTGCGATTGTAGGTAACAAAAAGAATAGGAAATAGAGAGGGAATTTGAATTTTCTGATGTTCATTTTGGTCTTCAGTTTGGTGCTTTATGGTTCGTAGAACTCAATTTGCAGTGCGAATATAATTGCTGAGTAAGGTTTTTTTCGGCCGCTAATTGACATTATACAGGAATTCAAGGCAATACGGGTCACCAAAATCACCCTCAGAACAATTGAACCGCAACTTCCACCTTTTGATAAATGTCAGTTTTATTCGTGATGCCACTCAGCCGAAAGACCTTGAGCCCTAGGTTTCTTTGAACAATTAAACTGACTGAAGTCTTATGAAGCGAATTCTGATACCGTCCGATTTTTCATCAAATGCGAGGCACGCTGCGCACTACGCCATATCCGTTTTCGGTTTGGAATCAGAATATACTATCTTCCATTCTTTTGAAGTGCCACATTCTGGTGCTACCATGCTAATCTCGATTGCCGATATTCTTCAGAAAGACGCTGATATGTTGCTGAATTCTGAGCAGAGTAGATTGAGAGCTCAATTTCCAAGTTTGAAACTGAAAGCCACTTCGGTGATGGGACATCCTATCGGTGCTATCAAAAAACATACCCAGAAAGAGGGAATAGATGTGGTGGTGATGGGCACCAAAGGCGCAACTGGGCTGAAAGGGGTTTTGATCGGAAGCGTAGCCGCAAATACAATGGCCGAATTGAAATGCCCTGTCCTCGCGGTGCCCGAGTCGACCACATTGCACTCACCCAAAAAGATCCTACTTGCTGCCGATGATCAATGCTTGAGCGAAGGACGATTGCCCGCTGAACTTGCGGAACTTGCCAACTCATGGAAGGCTGAGGTCTTGATTTTGAACGTGGTGAAGCCAAACGAAATGAAGTATGTTGGAAATGCGGTTGGGGAGGATCGAAAACCGGTCGGAGTTTTTGAAAATGTCAAGCACAGCATACATTTCGTTGCTGATGCTGAGGTTAACAATGGGATCCAGTCTTTCATGAAAGATCACAAGGTTGATCTTTTGGCCATGATCTCTAGGAAGCACGACCTGATATCCAATTTATTCGGACTGAGCAACACAAAGGGAATGATGCAGACCGCAACGCTTCCTGTCATGGCTTTTCACTGATCTTGCAATTAGGAAATGAAACGAATACTACTACCCACTGATGGAAGCGAGAATGCAGAACATGCATTGAACTATGCCAT
>CAMCFW010000096.1 GCA_945874195.1 Chryseobacterium gleum | reverse complement strand
CTGATGCGTTTGTCGATTCAGTGAGGATTTACGCCACCCCCGTTCCAGATTTCACTTTCGACAATGTGTGTTTTGGCGAAGCCACACCTTTCGTCAGCACCTCTACTGGCGAGATCTCCTCATGGAGATGGGAGTTCGGTGACGGAAGTTCACCGAATTTGAATCAGGCTATCGATCACGCTTACCCGGCTGCCGGTAATTACACAGTTCGCTTGACCGTTACCACCATTTATGGTTGCACCGCTTGGGTTGAACAAACCGTGACGGTCCATCCACTCCCTATCGCATCATTCGTTGCTGAACCCGTGTGCCATGGCGAAACCAGTGTATTTCAAAGCACTTCCTCGGTCGGTTCGCCTTCAAACCTGATCCTTTATGAATGGGACTTCGGTGATGGAGGCCCGATCGAAACTGGAATGAACATCGACCACGATTTTGTGAATGCTGGGGTTTTCAACGTGTCGCATACCGCCACCAGCAACGAAGGCTGTAGCTCCACCATACTTCAACCTGTGGTCATCAATCCAACCCCGATAGTTGCATTTACAGGCGAGCCGACATCGGGCTGTTCGCCTCTTTGTGTCGATTTTCAGGAACTTTCAGGTATTTCGAGCGGGTATAATCAGAGCTGGTATTGGAACTTCGGTGATGGGGAGGTTTCACTGAGCCAGAATGCAGACCATTGCTTTGAAAATCCAAGTGCCGCCAACCTCGCGTTGTACGATGTCTCGTTAACTGTTACTTCGGACCAAGGCTGCATAACCACCAGGATCTTGGACGACTACATTTCCGTTTTCCCTACCCCCATCTCCAGATTCGACTACAACCCTAGTAACACCACCATTCTTTTCCCCAGGGTGAGGTTCAAGGATGAATCTGTTGGGGCCGAATATTGGGCTTGGGAATTCGGTGATAATCAGGTCATCAATACCTCTGGCCTTCAAAATCCGAGCTATACTTATCTGGCCGTGGGCAGCTACACGGTAACGCAGATCGTTTACAACCAATATGAGTGCTCAGATACTTCGTATGGATACATTTCGGTAACGCCCGAATTCACTATTTATATTCCGAGCGCCTTCACCCCCAATAATGACTTTGTCAATGATCGTTTCTACGTGAAGGGTGTCGGAATCGATGAATTCAAGATGTGGATCTTCAATCGATGGGGAGATGAGATTCACTTTTCGGAAGACATCAATGAAGGTTGGGGAGCAGATGTGAGGAACAATGAGCGACTGGTGGAGAACGAAACCTTCGTTTACGTGGTGGAGGTGGTAGACGTGACCGGTCAATATCACCGTTTCACAGGAAGAGTTCTGGTTTTAAGATGACGATGTGAAAAGGTCTTTACTCCAACTCATCCTTATCCTTTCTGCCCTTTCGGCCAGCGGTCAGCTCGTGACCGACCCCACCTATACTGCGCAGCAACTTACGGATGTAATTGTGGGAAATGGCATAGCGGTAAGCAACATCGTTCTCAATTGTCCATCCGGTGCAAGCGCTTATTTCAATGGAGGCGGCACCAATCTTAACATGGCGACTGGTATCATGCTGACTTCTGGAACCGTGAACAATGCAGCCATGAACAACAACGACCCTGGAGCTAGTGCATGTAACGGTGCGACTGGCGACCCCGAGGTTGAAGGTGTGGCAAACGAGACCACCTACGATGCCTGTATCCTTGAATTCGACATAGTACCGACCTGTAGCCAGATCACATTCACTTACATTTTTGCTTCTGAAGAATATCCTGAATATGTGAATCAGGAGTTTTCTGATGCCATGATCATTTCGCTTTCCGGACCTGGCTTTGCAGGCCCACAAAACATTGCCATGGTGCCAGGCACCCCCATTCCGGTAGGAATTCAAACAGTGAACAGCAATTCGAACAACGGATATTACGTGAACAACGCTGGAGGTGCCACCGTGCAATACGATGGATTCACGGTGCCGATGACAGCAACGGCCAATGTTACCTCCTGCCAATCATATCATGTGAAAATTGCCGTGGCCGATGCTGCGGATTGCATCTTTGACAGTGGCGTTTTCGTTGCCGAAGGAAGCATGGACTGCGGTGTCAACAATTCTGTGACCACCGACATTACGGTAGGTCCGTTCATGCCGATTGAGGGTTGCCGAACCTATGATATTGAACTTTGCAGACAGGGCAGTCTTGCGGCCTCTTACGATCTTAACCTTTCTTATGGTGGCAATGCCACCAATGGAGTGGATTACCTTGCCCTTCCAACCCTATTGAACTTCCCGGCTGGTGTTCAGTGCCAAACGCTGACGGTTGAGGCCATAGGGGATGGTATTTTTGAAGGAGCCGAGAACATTCAATTTGTTTATCAGGCAGTTTCGGGAGCATGTACGGTCAATGACACGGTTCAAATTCAGATCATTGACGATCAGAACATGACCCCAGCGTTCTTTCATAATGATGTATGTGTTGGAAGCACCGTATTCTTCAGCAACGGAACCAGTATTACGCCTCCAGCAACAGTCACAAATTTCACTTGGAAATTCGGTGATGGCCAGCAGATTAATCAGTACAACAGTTCGCATTTGTATGCAACCGAGGGAGATTATGAAGTGTGGCTGATCGCCACTAGCAATGACAACTGTATAGATTCGGTAATGAATGAGGTTCATGTCTATGGCTATCCCACTGCCGATTTCAGTTTCGTTGACGTCTGTCAGGTTGATCCTGCTGCATTCACCAACCTTTCACTCCCATCGTCAAACGACAATATTGGAACCATAAGTTGGAATTTCGGTGATGGTGGTAGTGCCAACTCTTGGGACGGTCTGCATTATTACTCCCTTGCCGACACCTTTCCGGTCAGCCTCACTGTATTTAGTCAACAGTTAGGCTGTTCCAACACATTCTATGACACCATTATCGTTTACGCTCCGATAGTAACAAATTACACCCATAATGATGTGTGCTTTGGAGGCACGGTCAACTTCATCAATAACTCGGTGGGAAATGCTGTTTGGGAATGGGATTTTGATGATGGAAGTCCGTTCAATCCTTCTTTCAATACGACACACGACTATCTGGCTCCGGGAATTTATGATGTAAGGCTAGTGGGGATAAGTCCGAACGGATGCAACGACACTACCGTTCATCAAGTTACTGTTTACGATGCTCCCCAAGCTGCATTCGTTACAGGCGATCAATGCGCCAACGAGCTGGCCCAGTTCACCAACACCACGGTGCTGCCAACGTATGGTGCATTGGGCTCGTGGTTCTGGTTGTTCAGCGACAACACGAATTCATCGGCATATAGCCCCTTGCATCTGTTCCCGACTCCCGGCCAATACACGGCAACTTTAGTGGTTTATAACGAAATGTTGGGATGTTCAGATACTGCTACGTCCCTGATCAATCTGTTCCCGGTTCCTGACGCGGAATTTTCAATTGAAAGTGTCTGTCTCGGGCTTCCCACAGCACCGTCAAACTTAAGTCAAGGTTCGGTTGTAACCTGGTCTTGGGATTTTGGAGACGGAACCGCCCCGGTAATTTCACAGAATCCGACACACAATTACACTCAGGCAGGAACATTTGACGTGCTCTTAATTGCCACATACACCGATCAATGTGCCGATTCAACCGTACATCAGGTCAATATTTACGATCTACCGACAGCCGACTTTACCTGGGATTACGTTTGCGAAGGTGTCTCTACTTCTTTCATCAATCAAAGCTCTATTCCATTTCCCGAGAATATCGTCAGTTGGATATGGGATTATGGCGACTCATCTCCGCTCGAAACGCTGATAAACGGCAGTCATTTCTATTCCGATGGCGGACAGTACAACGTGAACCTGAACATCATTTCCGGACATGGTTGTACAGGAGCAACCTCGCAACCGATCTGGGTCAATTACATTCCAGATATAAACGCTGCAACCAGCACCTCAAGTGGTTGTCCCGATCTCTGTGTGGACTTCATCGACCTTTCAACCATCCCGTTCGGAGAAATAAGCACAAGAAGATGGAATTTCGGTGACTTTCAGTTCAGCAACAACGCAACAGAAACGCATTGCTATGACAATGACGATTTTTTCGACCCTTCTTATTACAACATTCGCCTCACCTTGACCAGCGATAGTGGCTGTACATCGCTTCTCACAATGGACAGCCTGATTGAAGTTTACCCAGTTCCGTATGCCGATTTTGGTTGGAGCCCCGATTCGGTGAGCACCTTCGATCCGCAGGTCTTCTTTGCTGATAAAAGCTTAGGGGCCGACCTTTGGACATGGACCTTTGGAGACACGAACAACTACACCCCCTCATACGATCAGCATCCCGATTTCACGTATTCTGACCATGGTTATCACGACATCATGCTCATTGCAGAGAACAACTACGGCTGTGTCGACACCATTGTCCGAACCATATACATCTATGCCGATATCCGGTTCTATGTGCCCAGTGCCTTCACTCCGAATGAAGACGGTAGGAATGACGTTTTCAGAGGATTCGGGGAAGATATATCGGGCTACAACATGCGCATTTTTACCCGAACAGGAGACCTCATCTTCGAGAGCAACGATATCGATTTCGGATGGGACGGAACGGTGAACGGCCGACAGGTGCCAAATGGCATGTATATCTACGAATTCACGGTGACCGACCTCAACGACCAATCGAAGGAATTCGCAGGTAGGTTTACCTTGGTGCGTTAGTGCCACGTTGGATCACCCAAATTCCATTGTTCAATTCAGTAATTGAACCTATTGAATTCCATTCCGCAGGTAGTAAGTTTGCCTCAATTACCAGTGCATGAAAAAGAACGAGGTCCCGCAGGACGATGAGAACCTGTTTGAAGGGAAATTCAAAGTGGTGAAATATGCCATTGATGAGAACGGCAACTACGGAACCGTGGGCAGCGTTGGCTGGGAACCGGAGAACACGGTTCTGAATCAGGCTTGGGAAGAGATCAACAAAAAAGTTGTGGAAACGCGCGCCAAAATTGAAGCGGGCGAACTGAGCCCCCTCGCCTACCACATGGATAAGAACATTATGGACGTGGGAATGTTGGCGCAATACATGGATCTTTCGAAATGGAAAGTGAGCCGACACTTGGAACCTGCAGGATTCAACGAACTGGACGAAAAGACTCTGAAACGCTATGCAGAAGTGTTCGACATAAGTGTTGAGGAGCTGAAAAGAACGGAATGAAGATAGATTTTGAACACCGCCAATCGGCACATTGCGAAACGGGCGTTATTTCCAATCTGATGCGGCATCACGGTCTGGACATTTCCGAGCCAATGGCCTTAGGAATCGGGTCGGGACTGTTCTTCAGCCACATGCCTTTCATCAAGGTGAACGGCTTGCCTGTTACGACCTACCGGATCATGCCGGGCGATATTTTCAAGAAATTCTCGAAGCGAACGGGCGTGGAAATGAAGCGGCAGTCGTTCTCTTCTCCTGAAAAAGCGATGGATGCGTTAGATGCCTGTTTGGAGCAAGGTCTGCCCGTTGGAATGCTGACCAGTGTGTTCTATCTGCCCTATCTGCCGCGTGCGTTCCGATTCCATTTCAACGCACACAATATTGTGGTATTCGGGAAAGAAGGCGATGATTACCTTGTTTCTGACCCAATTCTTGAAGCACCTGTAATGATCGACCGAAGAATGCTTATCCGTGCACGTTTTGCCAAGGGAATGCCCAACACGAACGGACGGATGTATTACCCCACACATGTTCCGAAGGACATCGACCTGAACGCAGCAATCATCAAGGGATTGAAGTACACCGCCAAGGACATGGGAACCATTCCGATTCCGATCTTCGGTGGGCGCGCCATTGGTTTTCTGGCTTCTCGCGTGGCGAACTACGAGAAGAAATACGGCAAGGAAGAAGCGAAGAAATACCTCGGAAACATCGTTCGAATGCAGGAAGAGATCGGCACGGGCGGTGCGGGTTTCCGCTTCATGTTCGGTGCATTTTTGCAGGAAGCTTCGGCTAGATTGGGAAATCCGATGCTGCACAAGAAGAGTTTGGAGATTACCAAGATCGGTGACCTTTGGCGCAATTTCGCATACGATTGCGGACGCATGGTGAAAGACCGAGCGGACGGCATGACCTATCAGGATCTGGCCGATCAACTTGCAGACATAGGCAGGAAAGAGATCCTGTTCTTCCAATCCATTCACAAAATGAAATTCTGAGTTGGATGCCATCGCCATATCGGGATTGGTGCATCGCTACAGCGGTGCTTCTGAGCCAGCAGTCGATCACTTGGACCTGCGAATTCCGAAAGGGGCGTTCTACGGTTTATTGGGGCCGAACGGTGCGGGAAAAACCACCACCATTTCCATCATATGTGGCATTCTGAAGCCGAACGATGGCAATGTTTCCATTCTTGGCCGAACGTGGAATAATGACGCGGTCGGAATCAAGCATTCCATAGGGTTGGTGCCGCAGGAAATTGCATTGTACGACACAATGACCGCATCTGAAAACCTGAATTTCTTCGGACAGATGTTGGGACTGGAAAATCGCGCCATCAAGCAGAAAACGGATGAACTGATGGAGGCTTTCGGGCTTTCGGAACATCGCAACAAGCAACTGCAGAACTATTCGGGCGGCATGAAACGTAGAGTGAACCTGATGGTCGCATTGATTCACGGACCCGAAATCCTCATCCTCGATGAACCGACTGTGGGCATTGACGTGCATTCGCGGCACATGATCAACACGTATCTACAGGAACTAAATCGTGGTGGAATGACCATCGTTTACACCTCGCATCAGTTGGACGAGACCGAAACGCTCTGCGATCTGGTCTGTATCATCGACCGCGGAAAACTGCTGATCGAAGGGTCGACCTCAGCGCTCATTTCAGACGGACGCAGCCTGCATCATCATTTCATTGAACTCACAGGAAAGCAACTTCGGGATCAATGAAACTCCTTGCATCCATAACGAAAGAATGGCTATTGCTGATCCGCGACAAGGGCGGTCTGGGCATTCTGTTCCTCATGCCGATGGTGCTTGTGGTAGTGATGGCCGTGGTGCAAGACGCTCCTTTCCGCGATTATCAGGAACAGCAGATTCCGGTGCTGTTCGTCAATCACGACCGTGGCGATATTTCCGAGGCCATCATGCAGGCCATTCAGCAAGGGAACACGTTTTTCATCGTTGACAGCCTGAACGGAAAGCCGCTCGACAGCACCCGACTGGCCGAATCCATCAACGCTGGCGACCATCAGATCGGCATTATTGTGAAAGCAGGTTTGGGCAACGAGCTGAAGCAGATGGTCGATGCGCAGGTCGATGGCATGTTGGCCGGACTGGTGCCAGGCGATTCGACCGTCAAGGCAGAGCAACCCGACCTCGAACCCTATATCACACTCCTACTCGACCCCACTACCAAAAGCACATTCCGAAGCAGCATCCGAAGCG
>CAMCFW010000095.1 GCA_945874195.1 Chryseobacterium gleum | reverse complement strand
TTATTCCGTTCATCAGGTTTGTTGACATCGATCCGTTGCCGATAGATATGGAGAAGATCGCTGTGCGGTTCAAACGGGGCTGGCGATTCCTTATGCTCAACAAAGACCTTCTGGTCTTCGGACTGGCCTCTTATTCCATATTCGTGGTGCTGTTGGTTGAAGTTCAGTTTTTGCTGCCGTTGTTCGTTCATAATCAGTTGCAGGCTGGAGCAGACGTGTATGCCAGCAGTGAGGTCTATTTTGCTTTGGGAAGCCTTTTTGCAGGGCTCATGATCCGCAGATTGACCAGGAATTTTGCTCCTGCAAAGTCTATCGTGCTGTTGATGCTTGTTGCCGGAACTTCGTTTGTGGTCATCGCGTTTACGAAAAGTGTGCTCGGCTTCTATCTTTTTTCCGTACTCATCGGCTTTAGCAATGCCGGCACCCGCATCACCCGTGTCACCTATCTGTTTCAGCACGTTCCGAACAATATCATCGGTCGTGCGAACAGCATCTTTTACATCTACAATATTGCCAGCAGAGGCATACTCATCAGCATTTTCTCGCTGCCGTTCTTCTCTGCTTCAAACAACATCATTTGGAGCTATGTGATCGGTGGAGGATTCATCCTCTTTTCGGTAATTCCGTTGACGATGGTGCTAAGTGGTCTGGAGAAGTTGAAGATCAGAACCGAGTAGCATTTATTTCAGCCAAAGATTGCCGTGAAAGATCCAGACTGGATGAGCGGGCGGCAAAAGAGTTGTGTCGAACTTCAATTTGCTCAATTCTTCAAACAGCCGTTTACTATCCTCTTCGCTTTCGACATTTTTTCTGATGTCAAAAACCTTCGACCGTATGATGGAATCGGTTCCATTGTTCAGTACTCTCAACTCCAACTCAACCCTATATCGTGCTTCTTCTGGAATGCTTGATTTTGATTGCAAAATGGCGGAAACGGTTTCTTCCAGTGTTATTCCTATTTCTGTTTTAGGAAATCCTTTAGGAAAATATTCGGAGGAATTGTATTCCGTGCGTAGCGGAAGATGTGGAATGGAATGATAATTCTGCATAAAATGATTGGCGCCATTTCCTGTATATATATGGAACATCCGATTTATGTCGAACACTTGCAGGATAGGTCCGTCAAAGGATAAGTACACCCTGTCATCCGTAACGTAAAATGCATTGCTGGCCATTTTGTGCAGTAGGCTGTCGTTTTTCAGCCAGCCACTGTTCGGTATACGACCGTATCTGATGGCTTCGTCCAGTTCGTACTTCAAAAATTGATTCAGTTCTGCCGATTCGAATTTTTCGCCATTTCTGTAGAACGTTATCACCGATCCTTTAAGCGCGGCTCCCTCTTTTTCGGTTCTCAGCTCTACAATTGTTCGCCCATCGTTGCTAAGGCCCACATATCCGCTTAAAAATCCGTTGAGGCGATAAATGGTGTCCTTTCCACTTCGGTCCGTCACGTAGGTTATGCCATCTGTATTGTCTATGCGATGCGAAAAGGTGAGAGAAGTAAGCTGGAAGGTGCCAACTTCATTGCTCATCTTAAATGAAACGCCTTTGTGCTGAGCCGCGCACATCGCAGGAATAAGGAAAATGAGGATTAACCGGATCATGGGATAAAAATAAAGCCTTCAGGTATTCCTGAAGGCTTTAAATTCAATTATTGATGAAAGCTTATTTAGAGATGGTGTATCCCATTTCTTCCAAAAACTTGATCTTTTCGTCAACAACTGCTTGTTTTCTTCCAAGGACCTCTTCTTCAATTCCTTTTTTCATTCCTACCAATTCCTCTTCGGTGAATTTGGAAAGAAAATGACCTTTGAACTGTGCTTTCAAGGTGCCTTTTGCGTTCATGTTATCACGAACTGCTGCCGCAAGAACGGCTGGTGTAAGTTTGTCTTTTTTCGACATTTCAGTATATATTTTGATGAAAAATTCTCGGCAAAATTATGCAATAAAATTAAACCTGATTGGTTTACGAAAATGCGTTGAAACCCGTCACGTCCATACCTGTAATGAGCAGATGGATGTCGTGCGTTCCTTCGTAGGTGACTACGCTTTCAAGGTTCATCATGTGACGCATGATCGGGTATTCTCCTGTAATACCCATTCCGCCTAATATCTGACGCGCCTCTCGTGCAGTACGCAGGGCAATTTCCACGTTATTTCTTTTGGCCATTGAAATCTGTTGTGGCGTGGCCCGATGCTCGTTTTTCAATACACCCAATCGCCAAACAAGCAACTGCGCTTTAGTGATTTCGGTGATCATTTCGGCCAGTTTTTTCTGTTGTAATTGGAAGCCACCGATCGGTCTTCCGAATTGTATGCGCTCTTTGGAATAGCGTAGGGCCGTATCATAGCAATCGAGCGCGGCACCCAAGGCACCCCAAGCAATTCCATAGCGGGCGGAATTCAAACAGCTCAATGGTCCCTTCAGTCCGCGGATGTCTGGAAACAGGTTCCCTTTCGGAACTTTCACGTTATCGAATACCAATTCGCCTGTGGCGGAAGCGCGTAGGCTCCATTTTCCGTGCGTGGTCGGTGTGGTGAAACCTTCCATTCCGCGTTCAACCACCAAACCTCTGATCGCACCCTCCTCATCCTTTGCCCAAACCACTGCAATGTCTGCAAATGGCGAGTTGCTGATCCACATTTTGGCTCCATTGAGGATCACGTGGTCGCCTTCATCTTTGATGTTGGTAACCATTCCGTTCGGGTTCGAACCGTGGTCGGGCTCGGTCAGGCCGAAGCAGCCCAACAGTTCGCCTGTGGCCAATTTCGGCAGCCATTTCTGCTTTTGGCTTTCGGTGGCATAGCTCCAAATAGGAAACATGACCAACGAGCTTTGAACGGACGCAGTGCTGCGCAATCCGCTATCGCAACGCTCAAGTTCCTGCATGATGATGCCATAGCTGATCTGATCTAGCTCAGGGCCGCCATATTCAGCGGGAATGTAGGGGCCGAACGCACCGATCTCGCCCAGTCCTTTCAGCAAATGGATGGGAAATTCGGCCTTCTGCGCATATTCTTCAATGATGGGAGAAACGTTCTGTTTCACCCACGTGCGCACCGTTTCACGAATGAGTTTGTGCTCCTCGGTAAGCAGATCGTCAACCATGTAATAATCGTGTCCGCTATATCTATCCTCTGCCATGATTCGTCAATTTTGGTCGGCAAATGTAGAAAAACACGAAGGGTTAAAATTGTCTCGGAGAGGCAACCATTCGAAACAATTCTTGTTTCAGACCTGAATGTTCATTGAATTTGTCCGGTAGGCGCAAATTTCAAAGGGTTCAAAACCTAATTTCACACTCTCAAAACCATTAAACGCTCACTGCATGAAAAAGAAATTTACCCTTGTATTATCGCTTTTGCTGATGACCGGACTGGTCTACGATTACAATTTCAGAATGGCACATACCAACACAGGTGGAGGACCTGCTGGTCACACGGGATCTCCGGGAGATGGTATGAATTGTACGCACTGCCACAGTGGAGGCCCAGCTGCTACAAATGAAATGGTCACAATTTCATCTGATATTCCTGGTTCGGGCTATTTTCCAGGAACCACCTATACCATTACGGCCACTGCAACTAAGAGTGAAATACTGAAGTTCGGCTTCCAAATGTCGCCACAGAACAGTTCGGGCGCGCTGTTAGGCACGTTGGCACTTATCGACATGAACTCGACCCAATTGGTAGGAACAGGGGGCAAGTACATAACCCACACTTCAGGCGGGGTTTCAGGATCCGGTTCCAAGACCTGGACCTTCGATTGGACGGCACCGGCATCTGGAACTGGAGAGGTAACCTTCTACGGAGCATTTAATTTCACCAATTCAGGTACTGGAAACTCTGGAGACGTGATCATCAACGAAAACTACACCGTTGCGGAGTCATCGGTCGGAATAAGCGAAGCCGAATTGGCATCGTTGAGTGTGTTCCCGAATCCAGTTGTAGATGAAATCCATGTTGCAGCAAAAGACGTTGATGAAGAGATCATGATCACGATCTTCAACATCGAAGGAAGAAAGGTTTTGGAAGAAAGACACGAAGGTGGCGAGATCATCATCGATGTTCGCTCTAAGAGCCTGAACACAGGTGTCTATTTCATGCAGATGGAAGTGGGCGGAAAGACCACCGTGAAGAAGTTGATGGTAAAATAATATTCTTTGAATTGTAGAACAGAGAAGGTGCTTAACGGCACCTTTTTTGTTTTTTAGCGGTCATGACCCAAAGCCGAAGAGCTTCCCTATTTTCTCGCAGTCCGTTGTGGTCGGTGGTCGTGTTCCTGCTAAATTGGCTTTTTGTTCAAAGCGCCTTAGCGCAGACCATTTATACGAGCGATAGCAGTTCGGTGACGTTCTTTTCTCACACACCGATTGAGGATATTGAGGCCGTCAATGCTGCGGCCACATCCATGATCGAGATGTCGATGAAGAACGTTCAGTTTCAGGTGCCCACATCTGCTTTTCAGTTTGAGAACAAAATGATGCAGAAGCATTTCAATGATGGTTATCTGGAGCCTCGTAAATTTCCCTACGCCACTTTCCGAGGAAAACTCTCGGATTCGCTGGACCTTTCGATTGATACCATTTATAGGGTGGAAGCGATCGGAATGCTCAATGTGCATGGGATTGACAGGGTGGGCACGTTCGAAGGAGATTTTGTGTGCAAGGACAGCATTGCTGCGCTTCGGGTCGAGTTCAGGATCATACTTGAAGACCACGGAGTGAAAGTGCCCGGGGCGATCTTCGACAACGTGGCCAAAGAGGTGGATGTAAAGATGTTTTTCAGGTATCGGCCTTACAGAAAGACCGAATGATCACTGTGTATTCACGGTCACGGTACTCGTGCTGACGCGATTGCTTTCGTTGCCGGCACGGTCAACCACCCAGATCGTATAACTGACCGATTCGCTGGTCCCACCATCGATGATCGCGGTGTTGTCCAGCGTCACGTTGATGTTTCCTTGAATGGTGATGTCGGCATTTGTGGGTGCCAATTGCTGAATACGGAATCCGTAGGTAACATCATTGCGCGAATCCTGGATGAACAGGTTATGGTCGTCTGTGTTGTTCTCGCCCAGGTCGCCATTTCCATCGCGGTATGAAATGGTGAAATAAAGCGAATCCTGATACTCGGTGACCACATTGGGCACCACACTTTCGAACGATATCTCTGGAATATCGCTGATCTCGGTGGTTTTATCGCAGGCCGCAAGAAATAGCGCTGCTCCTAAAAGGAAAAGGGCGTTTCGCTTCATCATGGAAGAATATAGAACGACCAGAAGGTCTTGTATTGGATCACCATTTCAGTGCGCGGCATTTCGGTAGTGCTCTCACCATCGCTCACATAATAGCGCATGTATACCACATTCTCGGGGTCGAAAAGTGATGTGTTGAACTGCACATACCAGAACGAAATTCCCGGAAGGTTTAAGAATTGCGCATTGATCTGTTGATAGCCCGGGGCCGATGGCGAAAAGTCGTCAAAATCGTAAGAGAACAGCATTTTTGAGCCTTGCAAGGCGCCCATTGCGGTGCTGTCATCTTCCACCGCCACAGCAATGGCCATGTTCTGACCGTCAGAAAGAATGAATGGATTGTAATAGACACCATCGATCCTGTTTGCGGTTGAAGTAAGCGGGAAATTGGCATTGGCTGCCGCTATGATCGCATCGACACTAATGGTGTCTATTCCGACATAATAAGTGATCTGCGGTGCTTGATTCGGATAGTTTTCCACTTCACCGAACATGTTCTTTGCCCCGCCCATGATCCAATTCTCAATGCGGGTGATGTAGGCACTTTCCAAGGGCACACCGATGTTGTCTTGCGGCATACGGTCGTTGGTGTTGGCAAAACAGCAATTGGTCAGACGTTCGTGCAGCACCGACTGGGCCGTATCGTACGGTACCACACGGAACATGAAGGTCGAATCGGCATTGTTCTTCACGATACGTGCGTAGACCAACGTGGACGTGGAGCTTTGAACCGTGCGGAAATCAGGTTCGAAATTGCCATCGTGGCAACCGGGAACCGCACAACGCGGATGGAGAATGTCGCGGTGAATGGCCACAATGGAATTTGGATTCAAGGTGTCGATCGGGGCCGGAGGCGTTGGATAGACGATATCGTCATACGGGTTGTGGGGTAGGTCGGTCTCCTTGTCGCAAGCCACAAAGAACACGACCATCGAGGCCATGATGCCCAATGCCAGTGTCAGCGAAGTGTTTTTCATCGTTGGGATCATACCAATGCAGCATTAAGTGGTTGACCGGGAAGCATTCCCGATATGTCGTCATAGAATCCGAGGATCTTGGCAATGGTCGGTACCACATCGATGCTTTCGCCCTGAACCTGACTTATCACCTGATCCTGAACCACCTTTCCGCTCGGTCCTGCAACGAGGCAGAAGATCTCGCGTGAACTATCATCGTTCGTGTGATCCAATCCGTAGCGGCCGTAAGGATCGATCACCGTGTTTGGTTGCGCGTTCCTACCGTGTTCGGGCAGGGCGATCAAAATGGTGTTGTCGGCCATTCCTGGGGTGCTCTGAATGGTCTGCCACAGATGCCCCAACGCGTAGTCGGCCCTTACCAGATTGTTGGCATAGGCTGTGAAATTCCCGTGGCATGCGTCCACGTCCTGCATGTTCACCACGAGCAGTTCGGGCTGGAAACGCTGAATGATCTTTTCGGCAAAGAAGACATTGAACGTGTCACCACTCATTCCACCGATTCCCCAAGGGTCGTTGTACTGTCCGGCAACGGCTTCTTCAAGCGAATCGATCAAGAATTGCTGCACTCCAGGAGATTCCAGCTTGGCGTTGGAAATTCCTGCCGAACCTTCGACATACTGATTGGCGAAATTGTCATCGAAAAAGCTGCGCATCTGATCCACCAGATCATGCTGGTTCTGATTGAATGTCTTCGGATCGCCCAACGCAGCATAGCCCGCGTTGCTGATGATGGACAGGGGCTGAATATAGTTGGCACCGTAAAGCGCCCCATAGTTCGGATGCGAGCTGTAGTTCAGTGCAGGGTAAGGTCCGAGCGCGTTGCTCACCCACCAGGCGTTCAACGCATTGGCGGTCGGGTCGCTGTGCTTCCTATAATATTCAAACACGGTCGGAGTCTGTGGCCGCTGACGGATATTGATGTCGGCTAGGTTGTAGACACCGGTCATGACCGAGGAATGCCCGCTGAAGTGACCTGTCGGACCCTGTGCAAAACGGAATTCCTTGTAAAGCGTGCCCATCTGCTGCAAGCGTTGTCCGCCAACCAGTCCAAGGTTCTGAACACCACCGGCAATATCGCCCGAAATACTTTCGCTGCCCAAAAGCGTGTTCGGCATCAGGTTTCCGTCCGCCTTGTGCACCGATTCCAAATTTCGCACTCCGCCCGCGAACAGGCAGAAGACCACGTGATCCACGATCCGCGTTCCGGTTGCGGCAAACAACCTTCCCGATGGCAGTATGTAGGGCGCCATGAAGGC
>CAMCFW010000094.1 GCA_945874195.1 Chryseobacterium gleum | reverse complement strand
TCCGACCGGAAGGAACGCCTGCTTACCATTATGATCACCCCGTTCATGAGCTGTTCGGCACGCTTGCCGGTGTATGCGTTGCTCATCGCGTTGGTCATTCCATCGCCTTATCAGGGGCTCACTTTGCTTGCCATGTATCTGTTGGGGCTCATGGCCGCCCTCGGCTTTTCATTGGTGTTGAACAGGTTCATTCCTGCGAGTTCCGACAGCCATTTTCTTCTGGAACTGCCGGATTATCGCGTTCCCAAGTTGAGCAATGTGCTGATGGAGATCTGGCGCAAGGTGAGTCAGTTTGTCACCAGCGCGGGCAAGATCATCGTCTTCGTTTCGGTTTTGCTTTGGTTGGGCGCAAGCTATGGCCCGAGCCAGCGGATGGAAGCCATCGAACAGAAATACGCACATACAGATAGCACATTGACCCAAGCACAGAAGCAGGCCGAACTGCTCGAGAATTCATACATCGGTATCTTGGGCCATTCCATCCACCCTGTGATAGAACCGCTGGGCTTCGACTGGAAGATCGGTATCGGCCTTATCACATCGTTTGCCGCCCGCGAAGTTTTCGTTGGCACCATGGCAACCATCTATAGCTTGGGCGATAACGGGAACGGGCCTGATTCGATAAGGGAGAAGATGCAATCGCAGGTGAACCAAAAGACGGGAAAGCCGATTTATGACCTTCCATTCGGACTTTCCTTGTTGGTCTTTTACGCCTTCGCGATGCAATGCATGAGCACATTGGCGGTGGTCAAAACCGAGACCGGAACTTGGAAATGGCCGCTCATTCAGCTATTGGTGATGACGGGGCTGGCCTACATTTCGAGCCTTGCAGTTTACAATTTGGCTATGTTCCTTTAGTGCATGGAGCGTGAAGAGCGGATCAGAAATGCCATCAGACCTTTTCTGCCGGCCGGAACCGAGGTCAGACTGGCCGCGCAGATCGTAAGTTCCCGCTGTCATCTTACCATAACCCGCGACCGAAGGACAAAGGCAGGCGATTATCGGCATCCGTTCGGCAAACTAGGTCATCGCATTTCTGTGAACGGTAGCCTTAATCAATATGCCTTCCTCGTCACCTTTGTTCACGAAATGGCCCATCTGATCAATTGGGAGCGCCACGGACGAAAAGTGGATCCGCACGGAAAGGAATGGAAGAAGGCTTTCCAGGAAGAGATGGCCCATTTTCTGCGTGATGATGTTTTTCCTCCCGATCTTTTGGCCCAACTTAGAAAGCACATGGCCCATCCGAAGGCCGCAACCGTAAGGGACCTTGACCTAGTGCGTCTTCTGCGCAATTACGACAGGCCATCTGATCGGCTGCATTTGGAAGATGTGCCCACTGACCATGAGTTCATTCTCGGGAAAAGAAGATTTAAGAAAGGAGAACAACTTCGCAAACGATTCAGATGCACACAGGTTGATACGGGCAAGCTCTATCTGATAAGTGCCATTGCAGAAGTCGAGTTGGCCTGATTCCGTGTCGCTTGGCAGAATAATTATCTTCGCACCTTAATTGCCCTATTCCATGTCACAATCACTCACAAAAGCCGCATCTGCCGTTTCTGATCTGGCCGAAAACCTCATAGGATCAGAGATCATCAAAATTGCAGGCGAGATCAATGCTCGGATAGCGAATGGGGAAGACATCACCAACCTGACCATCGGAGATTTTGACCCGAAGATCTATCCTTTGCCAAAGGGATTGCTCAACGAGATCATTCAAGCTTACGAAGATGGACATACCAATTATCCGGAAGCGAATGGGGTAAAAGTGCTTCGCGAGGCTGTTAGCGGATTCATCAGAGACCGTCAGTCGCTCCATTATGGAAGCGATGACATTCTCATTTCGGGAGGCGCACGTCCATTGATCTATGCGGCTTATCGGGCATTGGTAAATCCTGGCGAAAAGGTCGTGTTCCCGGTTCCAAGCTGGAACAATAATCACTACACTTTTTTAAGTTCCGCAGAACCCGTGGTCATCACCACGCAACCCGAGAATAAATTCTTGCCCACTGCCGAAGACATCAAACCTCATTTGCAAGATGCGGCCTTGGTGGCGCTTTGCTCGCCACTCAATCCTACTGGAACTTCATTTTCCAGATCTGTATTGGCAGAGATATGCGATCTTATCATTGCCGAGAACAAGAGAAGAGAGGGGCAGAAGCCACTGTATCTGCTTTACGATCAGATCTATTGCGCCCTCACGTTGGGCGGAACCAAACATTATGACCCGGTTTCGCTTAGGCCGGAAATGCGACCTTATACGGTTTACATTGATGGAATTTCGAAAGCGTTCGCTGCCACCGGTGTGCGTGTGGGTTGGGCCTTTGGACCGAATCTGGTGATGCAGAAGATGCGCTCGCTGCTAAGTCATGTGGGGGCATGGTCTCCTAAGCCAGAACAGATCGCCACAGCAAAGTTCCTAGAAAGGCATGATGCCGTGGAGGCCACGATCCAAAAACACCGTGATATGATCTCTGAACGTGTGGACAAGCTCTTCAATGGAATTTCGGCTTTGAAAGAAGTCGGCTATCCAGTTGATGCCATTCAGGCCGAAGGAGCCATGTATCTCACCGTTAAGTTCGATCTAATTGGTAAGACCACTTCAGACGGAACTTATCTCAACGATGCACAGGATATCACAGTGTTCCTTATTAAAGAGGCCAAGGTGGGTATGGTGCCGTTCTATTGCTTCGGTGATTCAAAGCAAAGCCCATGGTTCAGAGTTTCGGTAGGTACGCTAAGATTGGATTCGATCTCAATGGTCATTGAGAATTTAAGGGAAGCGCTCGGCCAATTTAAGAGATGAGTAAGAAAAATCCGAATCACTATGTGGTGATCATGGCCGGTGGGATCGGTTCTCGCTTTTGGCCCATGAGCCGTACTCCACATCCAAAGCAGTTCATAGACATATTGGGCACTGGAAAGTCTTTGCTTCAGCAGACCTATGAGCGGTCGAAACTGGTGTGTCCGGCCAAGAATATCTTCATAGTCACCAATGCGCAGTATAAAGGATTGGTGATGGAACAACTCAGTGGGATCCGCGCATCGCAGATCCTACTGGAACCTGCCAGAAGAAACACGGCTCCGTGTATTGCTTATGCTGCTTTTAGGATCAGGGCCATCAACCCGGCAGCGTGCATGGTTGTTGCTCCATCCGACCATCTGATATTGAAGGATGCGGAATATGTTCGATTGATAGATAAGGCGTTGGCAGAGGTGGAACGCACTGATTCGCTGATCACTTTAGGAATAACTCCTACACGGCCCGATACTGGCTATGGCTACATTCAGTTCGAAGAGCGTGTGAACGATGCATCCATCCACAAGGTGAAGAGTTTTACGGAGAAGCCTGATCTGGCCATGGCCGAGGAACTCGTGAAAAGTGGAGAATTCCTTTGGAATGCGGGGATTTTTATCTGGTCGGTGAAGAGCATACTCAACGCGCTTGAAACTCATTTGCCGGAAGAGTATCAGCTGTTTCAGGAAGGCCAGTCGTCATTCAATACGCCTGCGGAAAAGAAGTTCATTCAACGTGCCTATATGCAGTGCAAGAATATTTCCATCGATTACGGAATCATGGAGAAAGCGAAGAATGTTTTTACCATCGCTGCCGAAATTGGATGGAGCGACCTTGGAACTTGGGGGTCACTCTACGCTTATTCTGAAAAGGACGAGGAGGGCCATGTTATTCAAGGTAAGAACGTGTTGACCTATGATTCGAAGAACTGCATAGTCAATGTTCCCAAGAACAAATTGGTGGTGCTTCAAGGAATGACGGATATGATCGTAGTTGAAAACGATGATATTCTATTGATCTGCAAGCAGTCTGACGAGCAGCAGATCAAACGCATCGTAAACGATGTGAAGGCCACCAAGGGCGAGAAGTTCGTTTAGTCCGGTCTTTCAGTCCAAAGTTCTGGAGTATTTCAAGGACAATACGCTATTGCCAGTAAGTCAAGATCGGTTGAGTTTATTTTAACTTAGATTGAACTTCGAAAATCCGTGAGGTCCTGTTTGAATTGAACTTGACAGATATTCTTGCGCATGCCTCAGGTCTTTTTTTTGGCCCGTCAGACCGCACGTAACCCCGATCCATCATTCAGAAAGGTGGAAAAAGGCCATATCGACCAGATGCTTCCCGCTCTTGTGATTCAGCTGATGATTGATCTACCCTATCATTTTCCTCGGGTCAACCCACTCATCATATTCTTCTGATGTGACATAGCCCAGTTCGAGTGCCGCGGCTTTGAGTGTCGTTCCTTCGGCATGTGCCTTGCCTGCGATTTCGGCAGCCTTGTAGTAGCCGATCTTGGTGTTGAGTGCGGTGACGAGCATCAGGCTGTTGTTCACAAGTTCGGTGATGCGGGCATGGTCGGGTTCAATGCCTTGCGCGCAATGTTCATCGAACGAAACACACGCATCTCCGATCAGTCTTGCAGATTGAAGCACGTTATAGGCCATCACAGGTTTGAACACGTTCAGTTCATAATGACCCTGAGCACCAGCGATAGTGACTGCCGTATCGTTGCCCATCACCTGAGCGCAAACCATGGTCAGGGCCTCGCACTGGGTCGGGTTCACTTTTCCGGGCATGATGGAAGAGCCTGGCTCGTTGGCCGGAATGAGAATTTCACCAATTCCAGAGCGCGGACCTGAGGCCATCATGCGGATATCGTTGGCAATTTTGTTCAGCGAAACGGCCAGTTGCTTCAATGCTCCGTGGGTTTCCACCAATGCATCATGAGAAGCGAGCGCTTCGAACTTGTTCTCGGCCGTAATGAACGGCAGTCCTGTGAACTCAGCGATCTTGGCTGCCACAAGTTCGGAGTATCCCGGAGGGGTGTTGATGCCGGTTCCAACGGCCGTGCCGCCAAGCGCCAGTTCAGAAAGATGCTCCAGTGTATTCCGGAGGGCCTTTAGTCCATGATCCAATTGAGAAACATAACCGCTGAATTCCTGTCCGAGTGTGAGTGGCGTAGCATCCATAAGGTGTGTGCGGCCGATCTTGACCACATCTTTGAATGCAACCGATTTTGCTTTCAACGTATCGCGAAGCGTCTCAACACCAGGAATGGTGTTTTCGACAATGAGTTTGTAGCAGGCGATATGCATGCCAGTGGGGTAAGTATCGTTCGATGATTGACTCTTGTTCACATCATCGTTTGCCTTCAGAACCTTATCTGCATCATCCAATTTTCCACCGCTGAGCACGTGCGCACGATTGGCGATCACCTCGTTCGCGTTCATGTTGCTTTGCGTTCCAGAACCCGTTTGCCATATGACCAGTGGAAATTGATCATCGAGTTTTCCTTCGAGAATCTCATCGCAAACAGCCGAGATCTGATCGCGTTTCTTGGCGTCAAGCACACCCAATTCGCAGTTTGTGTGTGCAGCAGCTTTTTTCAGATAAGCGAATCCATAGATCACTTCCAGCGGCATGCTGGCCTCTGGGCCTATCTTGAAATTGTTGCGCGAACGTTCGGTCTGTGCGCCCCAGTATTTATCGGCTGGCACCTTCACCTCGCCCATCGTGTCCTTTTCTATCCGGAAATCTGCCATGTGGTTCTGAAATTTATTGAATGTCGCAAAATTACCTTCTAGGGGCGACTCTCCAAATCTGGCCTTCATTATAGTTACCTTCGAGGCTGGAAACGCAAAAAACCCTCATGAAATATTTCTTTCCCGCCCTGTTCTTGTTCGTTCTATCGGTAAATGCCAATGCTCAGACCAGCATTCTGGGTAGTATCATGCACGATGGCCTTGAGCGCGGCTATCGACTTTATGTGCCCCTGATCTACGATGGTTCGCAGGCAGTTCCGCTGGTTCTCAATTTACATGGTTACACGTCAAATGCATTTGAGCAGGAGGTTTATGGCAGTTTTAGAGCCATTGCGGACACGGCCAATTTCATTGTGGTGCATCCCGAAGGAACGCTGGACAATACGCAGAGCCAATATTGGAATGCGTTCAATGGTCAAGGAGGTCCTGATGATGTGGGTTTCCTGTCTGCGCTTATTGATAGCATTTCTTCAGAATATTCCATCGATCTGAACTGTGTATATAGCACCGGCATGAGCAACGGTGGTTTCATGACCTATAAATTGGGTTGTGAATTAGGTCATCGCATTGCGGCCATCGCATCGGTCACGGGAACCATGGTACAAGCGGAGGTGAATGCCTGCGATCCGGATCATCCCACTCCTGCATTGCATGTGCATGGCACGGCCGATCCGACCGTGCCTTATCTAGGAAGCGCACCGCAGACCATGGTTTCGGTTCAATCTGTGGTAGATTTCTGGGCCTCGCACAATAATTGCAACATGACGCCAACCGAAACGGCTGTTCCCGACATCAATATGACCGATGGATGTACCACAGATCATTTTGTTTATGGCGATGGCGATCTGGGATCTACGGTTGAGCTCTATCGGGTGAACGGAGGTGGGCACACATGGCCAGGTTCTCCCACGTTCATCACCATTGGGGTAACAAGCCAGGACTTTTCGGCCTCTGTTGAAATATGGAGGTTTTTCCGCCAATATAAATTGAACGACCTGAATACCGGGATCAAGGAGGGTGAAAAGAAGGGGTCGGTGCAAGTATATCCTAATCCTTCGAACGGTTCGGTTTCCATCAGGTTTGAAACTTCTGGCCTGCGCACCATTGAACTGCACGATCCAATGGGCAGAAAGCTGACCTCGGTTCGGTCAACAGGCACGCAACATCAGCTCGAAATTGAGGGTTCGGGACTGTTTCTTTTGAGCGTTATTGCCGAGCAGGGAATTCACACGGAAAGGTTGATCATAAATTGATCACTTCTTTTTGTGCATTTGGGCGGCATGCATTACTTTCGGCTCAAATTTCAATGAGATGAGTATAGGAATCATAGTGATCTTCATGTATATGCTTTTGGGCTTCTGGATGTTGGTGTTCCTTAGTCTTTGGATTCCTTTGATGGCAACATTGCTTTTCATGGAGCGTTTCAGCCCCGCCATGGGCGAGAAATTGGCCGCATTCATCGCCCCTCGCGACTAGACTTACAATAGCGTTTTTACGTTTTTAGGAGGTCGTCCAAGGATGGCCTTTTTGTGTTTCACAACGATCGGTCGTTCGATCAGCTTCGGGTATTTCATCATGGCATCGATCCAGTCATCATCGCTCAGTTCTTTCCCTTTAAATTTTTCCTTGAAATCCGGCTCTCCTTGTCTGATCAGATCAAAGGGCTTCATGCCAAGCAACTTTATAAGTTCCTTTAGTTCTTTCTTGGTCGGAACATTTAGCAGATACTCGATCACTACCGGTTCAACACCGGCATCGCGAATCAACTGAAGCGTATCGCGGCTTTTCGAACATCTCGGATTGTGATAGATCTTCAATTGTCAGTTCAGCGATTCGTTCTGTTCATTCCCAAACTGCAACAGATACCCTTTTATGAACTTGTTCAGTTCACCATCCATCACGCCTTGTACGTTCGAAGTTTCGATGCCCG
>CAMCFW010000093.1 GCA_945874195.1 Chryseobacterium gleum | reverse complement strand
GCTGAAGTCCGTATTGCCGAGCAAAGTAGGGCAGACTCATGAACGCGATCACCTCGCCCCGTTCGTTCCTGAAAGGCACATAGGCGGTCAGGTAATTGAGGTTTCCTATCGTTTCTTCCTGAATGAAACTTGACCTCTGGCTGAAGCGCATTTCGGTGTAGGCCCGGGGGTCGATGACCTCGGCCAAAAGCCCTTCATCGTATAGCCTTGGGCGAGAGGTGGCCAACAGGCGCCCGTCAATGGTGTAGAGGTTGATATCGGTGAAGAATACCTTCGAGAATTTGGTGAGCAGCCCAGCTATCAACACTCGGTCTGCATCGCCTAATTCTTCCCTATCCTTGAGTTTGTTTTCAAGTTCAATAAGCACCGACCTCGACTTTTCGGAGATCATTTCCACGTTGCGGCTGTGGTAGCCATTGATGACGTAGAGCACCGTGAGCAGACCGATGAACAGCAGCGAAATGAACGAAACCGAGCCCATGGCCAGCTTGATACGATTTCGGAAGCTTTGCCGCTCAAGCGGGTGCTGCAAAAAGGTGCCCGAGGCCAGGCTGAGCAAAAGCGAACACAGCAGATACAACAAGAAAAGGTAAGAGAATGTGGTGAGGTAACTCAGCACCAGAGAGGACGAACGACTGACGACCACTATTCGCCCTTCCATGGGTTTCGATACAAGATGACTGAACCCATCGTTGATCACGAACGGATCTTCTCCGCCCAAATGTTCATATTCCTTTGACGAGAGGCTGTAGGGGAAACTGCCGTGTCGTTGCCGTAGTTCGCCTTGTTCGTAAAGGGCATACGAATAGCCCTCCAAGGCCTTCAGGCTGCTGATCTCTTCATCCACGAAAAGGTCGGTAAATCCGATGTTGTTGTCCGTTCGTTCGGGCGTCAATCTCACGAAAAGGACTATCGACTGCTGCCCTCGCTTGCCTTCCAGTTCCACACGTGCCAAGTAGCCAGCGCTTCCAACACTTCCGTCCACATATTTCAATTGATCTGAAATGGTGGGGCGCGCGTTCTCGAATGCATTCTGCCATTCGGAATAGTTGAGTCCGGTGTGTTCCTGATCGGACACCAGCAGGCTTCCATCTTCGTTGAAAACATCCACAACCGATAGGTAGCGGTTCCAGTGGTCGTAGCTCAGTTTGCTGTGAATATAACTGAGCACCTCGCTGGAACTGAACGGGCTTGCCGTGAGTGCCAATCGCAACTTTCGGTCTGAACGGAGTTCGGTGGCAAGTTGGTTGAACAGGAATTCGGTTATGGGATCCTGCTGTTTATCTATGTTTCGGGCCATGGCCATGCGCGAAGTGCGTTCGTTCTCGGCCACCGAACCCGTCAGCATCACACAACCGATCAACGAAAATGCAAGGATGGTCGGTGTGCTGAATTCGAGTTCAATTCCTTTTGGCCGCCAACTTCTGCTAAGCATAAGGAATGCCAACGCTGAAGCGCCTACCATCGAAATGATGCCAGCGTTGGCATCGGCTCCCAGAAGAAGAAATAAGGCTAGACCTGACGCTAGGGTAAGCGGCACTATGAAGCGAAAGGACCTGTTTTCTGCCATCACCGAGCGCGAAAGGATGTGATGGGCCAGATAAAAATTGAACAGGATGAAGAAGGTGGTGAACAGCCCAACGAAACTGTAAGGGCTTAGCGTGAAAAGGCTGTTGAGGTCGAGCGAAAAAGAAGAGTTGATCACCAGGATCTCGAAAAGTGCATCTACCGGCCATATCATCAACACGGGCAGCACCACGCCTATCAGGCCCTGAAACCACTTGTTGTCGGGCTGCACCGTCAATTTCCTGAGGCGGATGAGCACAGTGGACATGACCAGCAGATGAAACATGAGGTCGCCCAACGATGGAATGAGGTCGGAAGTGGCATGTGGCGTAGGGCCAAAAAGCTCAAGGTCGTAAAGGGCTTTGGGCAATTCCCACCAGAGCATAAGAGCGCGAAGAACAACGGTAAGCGAAATGAAGAAAACGTGCCCGGTCGCCTCGCTGACGCTGACCGAGATCCAATTGGCCGAATGCCAGAGTGTGAGCAGGAGAAGCGCCAGAAAGACGAGCCAGATCATGGCGTTCCAGGTCAACATGGGGTCGTTGTCCGGTAAAGAGTGCCTAATTCCAACGGTTGCCATTCCATCAGAAAGCTGAACAGGAAAGGCGTGGTCGGTAGCATGCGTGAACGAAAAATGATGGTTGCCCTGAATGCTAGGACCCCAACTGTGAGAGATGTAGCGGTTCTCGAAGTTGTATTCTGTGCTGAGCAGGGCATAGGCCACGAGCAACTGACCATCTACGGCAATCGATCTGCATAGATACCAGGCGTTCTTCAGCTTCACGATGCCTTGATCGGGCGGAATCCGAGGGTCGAAGGTCACTTGAAAAGGAACGGCATTGGTGGTCCATTGAACCACTTGATCCTCATCGTAAATCATGAGTGCGATGCCTTTTTCATTCCAAAGGTCATCCAAACCGTGGAGCTCAATTTCATTTTCAGCAATGTGAATCAACAACCGAGACAGTTCCTTGTCGAGTTGCTGCACATCGGATACGATCTTGGCGATACAGGTCTGATCGTCCTGCTGGTCCAGGGCATTGGAAAAGTAGGTTCCGATGAGACCAACGGAAATGGTGAGGATGAGGAACAGAATGGATTTTCTCACGGGACGGAAGGGCTCACAGCTCAAAGGTAAGCGTTCACCGAGGTCTATCTGACAACCACAAGCCTTTCGCGCACAGCGTCATGCCCATCCGAAACGGTAAGCACATACATGCCGTTGGCAAGGCCGATGGACAACTGCTCTTGATCTGAACCATAGGACGAGAGACTACTCGAAAAAACTGTCCGGCCATTCGGATCCATGATGGTGAGATGCACCGCTTGGGTCTGAAACAAGGAAGGAAGCCTGAGCGAGAAATGCCCATCGCACGGATTCGGATAGATGCTCAATTCTTCTTTTTCTTGGTTCAAAACCGAATTGGTTTCCGAACAATCGGCATTTGGGTTGGCGAAGATGGGAATGCCATCGACCTGCAATCCTGTGCTGGTTGCGGCTGCGGTCCAATTGGTCGGCCCTGCGTTTTCCAGCGTATCGTTGCAGAGTACGATGGATGCACCATTTCCAGCCGCCTGCTGTGGCCAAAGGAGGTTGGTGTCGTAACTTACCGAGTCTACGGTCTGGTTGACAAAGCTTTTCAGCACGATCGTCCCTTCCAGGTCGGGAAGCGAGCCACTGACCCATTGAAATGCAGGGATGCCGAAGAAGTTTTCGAATGCCAGCGAATCTTTGGCGACCAGCGCGAAACCATGCGGTGGCAGCAGAATGCCATCTGGGAATGTGAACTCAATTCCATCGGTGAAATGAACACCGTTCAAGCTCCGTTCGTTCAATTCGCTCGGATTTCTCAACTCAATGAAATCCAAATTATCCGTACCCGAATTCGGGGCATGATACATGATCTCGGTAATGACCACAGCCGGTGCGCCAGGAGGTACGGGTTGTGCCCAGATCAATGTCGGAATCAACATGATCGATCCAAAAATTAAAAGCGAGCGCCTCATGGAATAAAATTAAGCTAATTGCTATAAATAGAAAGGGCGCCCCAATTTTTGGAACGCCCTTTCGGATGATGTGAACTGGTCTCCTTATCTGACCATTAGCGAATGACGCTCGGTAGAATCGACCGTTTCGAGTGAAACGATGTAGTGACCTGCTTTCAATTCGAGGTCAATGATCGCGTTCGTGCTACCAGCGCTCAGGGTCTGTGTATGAACCAATTGACCCAAGTTGTTGTGTACCGTTAAACCAGCGGCCTCCTGCAACGGGGCAAAGTTCATGCTGAAGCGGCCTTCTGTCGGATTCGGATAGATCAACGTGGTGATCACATTATCATTGTCAATTCCGGTAGCGGTGCAGGTGGATGACGTTCCTGGATCAGCATATATCTGTAGTCCGGCAACGAAAATTCCGGTCGGGTTTTCAGAAAGAGTCCAGCTTGCGGGCAGATTATTGTCTACACCCGTGTTACAAAGCACAAGGCTATAACCTGTTCCATCTGCATCAGCCCAAGCATTGGTGTCATCAAAGAAAACCGTATCGGCAACGGCACCAGCGGCTGTACGCAGCGTAATTCCTTCACCATCATTGCTCAAGGCTGTTCCTCCGGTCCATTCAAATGTAGGTAGGCCATACCAATCCTCGAAAATGACCGAATCGCCCGAAATGATGACATATTCTCCAGCGCCAAGCACAAACCCTGCTGGGAATGTGTATTCGATGCCTGAAGAGAAATAGTATCCTCCCATGTTGATGATGGCAGAAACGCTAGGATTGTGGATCTCCAAAAACTCCAAGGTGTCGTTGTTCGCCTCGGGCGGATTGTACATGATCTCGGTGATCATGGGTGCCGGACCGCCCGGCCCTGGTTGTGCCATCGTTCTCGACCCAAAGGCCAAGACCACCATTAGAATTGAAATGCTAAGTGTAAAGTTTTTCATGTGTTTTTCTTTGACTTCAAAAATAAGCAGCCATCGCGAGCTGTGGTGTTAAAAGATGATGAAACTTCTGGTGAGATGGTCAGTTTCGGATTCGACTTTCAAAATGAAGAGGCCAGCGCCTAAAAAACTTAGGTCCAGTTGTTCTGAAAAAGCGCCAATACCGTAATTCTTCGAATTCGAGCTGTGTACCGTTCGGCCGAATGCGTCAACTACTTTCATGTTAAGTTTCATTGCTCTCTTGATTTCGAAATGGATGAAAACCTGACCTTCAGTTGGGTTGGGAAGAACATTCAGACCCACGATTCTTGTCTCTAATTCAGAGATTCCAGCCTCCAGATCCACGTTCACATCGTCAAGAAACAATCGGTCGTTACCGCTAGAAGTGAAAACGAACCGGAAACGGAACCCGTCAACCAGATGGGTAGCAGGAATATTCACCGCTTCCTGTTGCCACTGGTCGGCACCGGGAACGAATGGCTCTTGCTGTGCATCGGAAGTTTGTAAGGCGTTTCCAGCAAGGCTTAGCCGCGTGGTCCAATTGGTTTCACAGTTCCTGCTTATCTGAAGAAGCAGTTTCGAGCCATTGGTTTCTTCGCTCTGCTGGGCAAATGCATACTTGAAAGCGATCTTCATCACCGTGGCGTCCGAAAGGTCGAAGGCCGGTCCATACAGTTCATCCACGGTCATTGTCGCGTCTTCCCAATTGTCGACCATGGCCGACCACGCGCCCGAATGCGCGGCCACATCGGTCAGTTGCCATTCGTTCTGTTGGTCCAGCGAATTGGAGAACCACTTTGGACCATCGAATGACGGGGCGCCTTCGAACCAATCCCAGAATGGCGTTGACCACGAAGAATCGGGCAAAAAGGTGATGTAGTTTTCTTTGGTGATGTGAGCGGATTGACCATTGGAATAGACCGTGAGCGAAACGTCATAAATTCCAGATTGGTCGTAGACCACCGTTGGCGATGCCATCACCGAAAAAGGGGTGTCTCCACCGGGAAATTCCCAATAAACAGAATCAACTTCTCCGTGGTAGGAAGTGTTTGTGAACGTGACCGCTTCACCGCTCGGGTTGCAGATAAGTGTGTTATTGGCCACAAAATCGGCCTCACACAAAGGCACGGGTTCGGGAAGAACGCCCGTTGCAAGGAGGTTCTCAGGCGTCCAAAGGTTGTTCCTATTCGCAATGGGCGAGTTCAGGCAGGCATGCATCCGCTCTTTCTGCCCTTCGGTGAACATGATATTGCAGTAGGTATAATCCATGGCGTTCTGAACGTTGTCGCGCACGTTTCCGCACGAGGCCGCATTCAGGTTGCAGACGCTCCACCCAATGGTGGTCGGTGTGTCGTCCACCAGATCTGTTCCGCCACAATTGGACTGCTGGCCCACCGGCAGGTAATAGAAGTTGGGAACGTTATTGCCGCTCCAAATGTGGTGGAGGTTCAGGTAATGACCGCATTCGTGGGCAAAAACCACGCTCTGCGTCAGGCTCGATGTGCCGATGGTGCCGACATAGCTGTGGGCAATGACGATGCCGTCCCATTCCGGGATGGTGTCCGCATCGGCAGGCCACACCGCATGACCGGCCAAGCTGGCCGCATTGGAAACGATGTAAACGTTGAGGTACATGCTTGGATCCCAATGGACAAGACCCTTCACGCGGTGGTCGCCACTGTTGGTCAGGTCTGAAGCAATGCGGTTGATGCCGCTGTGGCAATTGCCTTCGGGGTCCTTGGTGGCAAGGCGGAACTCAATGCCGCAATCGGCATGGATGGGTTTGAAATCGGCATGTATATCAGCCGTGTCCTCACGTGTCTTTCGGAAGGTCTCATTCAGAATACGAAGCCCATCAAGCATCTGTTCGCGCGAAATGTTCTCGTTGCCGTATTCGTGGATCACATGGAACACCACAGGTATGATGTAAGGGTCGCCTCCACGGTGGTTGTCCGAGGATCGGAATTCACGTGTGAAGCGTTCCAATTCGGCATCGCGTTCAATCACCGCCTTGGCCACTTTAGGGTTTTCCTTGAGGGTTCGGATGCGCATTTCATCGGCTCCGCAGTGGAGGAGTTGTTGCGCCTGTGCAGAAAAGGAGAGGAGGAAGAATAGGGGTAGAAGGTGTTTCATGATGGCGAAATTAGGGTTTGTGCTTTCCGCCTACAAAAACAAGATCTCTGTTCACGCTTCTGGAAGGTGGCTCAGTTCCTTCTGGGTTTTTGTGCTGAAACTATCATGGGCACGCGTTGCGCGAAAAGCTAAACGCGCGCTAGCGGAGACCCTATTTTTCATGGCTGGTGTTGGCAAACGTTTTTTATTCTTTCACCACCTTCAGGTTAGTGACATTTCCGTCCGTATGGACCAACTGAAGTAGATAAATGCCTATTGGGTCTGGTAAAATGTAGTCGATACGTCCCTGTGAATTCCGCGTTTCTATGCTAACCAATTCTCCCAAAGCGTTGTATGCGTTTATTGTGATTGTTCCGATTGTAGAACCAAGGTCTATTTGAATTCGGTTACTTGTCGGATTGGGATAAAAAAGCAGGTTTTCAACGGAGTCAAGTCCGTGAACCGATACTTCGTTCCAAGGATAGTCGCAATTTTGATGTCCTTCTATCGAACTGATGTTGTTAACGACTATATCAAGTTCTGTATCTGAGTAGCACAAGAGAGAATAAAAGAACCAATCAACTACACCGCTGCATCCATTGTATTGCGGAAACGGATTGTATCCGAAATAAGGATTACCATTTGAATAGGTCGCAGTATCCATAAACGTTCGTTCGTTAAAAGAACCTCCCCACCATATGTATCCGTCAACTTCAGTCTGTACAGTCACTCCACGAAATGCTTGTCCGTTGTGATATACTGAAAACGTATCGGTCACTTCCATCGGACTGTTAGAACAGGTAGCGTCTCCAATCGCTGTGTCGAGCGGATACCAAGTGTCACCTGGAACTGCGTTGAAGCAAACCAAAGGATGAAAAACAGTCTCACTTTCAACGTAATG
>CAMCFW010000092.1 GCA_945874195.1 Chryseobacterium gleum | reverse complement strand
ATGATGCTGATGGCCTTTGCTTCGCCAATTCCTTTGAACTTGGTCAGGTCTTTGACACTCAACTTGGCCAATTCAGAAAGTTGGTTATTGAAGCTTTGAAGTATCCGTTTCGATAGGTCAACAGCGGTTTCGGAGGTGCTGCCCGAACCGATGAGAATGGCAATGAGTTCGGCATCGCTAAGGGCTGCCTTGCCCTTTAGCAGCAGCTTTTCGCGTGGGCGGTCGTCTTCGGCCCATGCCCTTATTCCTTTTATGGTCTGATATTCTTGCATCGTTGGCTTCGAATTTACCTAAACCATAGAAATAAAAAGCCCCGTCACGCTTTGGCGCAACGGGGCAATGCTATTGTTCTCAGTCTTGGCTTAAAGGCCGTTGACGTGTAGCGTCAGTTTCGATTTCAGGTTAGAAGCCTTGTTCTTATGAATGATATTGCTCTTGGCCAATTTATCGACCAAGGCCACCACTTTAGGGTAAAGTTCTGTGGCAACTGCCTTGTCTGTTACAGCGCGCAATTCCTTTACGGCATTACGTGTTGTCTTGTGAATGTATTTGTTGCGAAGCCTCTTGGTTTCGGTTGAACGGATTCTCTTTAACGATGATTTGTGATTAGCCATTGCTTCTCGTAGTCAATTTTTAGGGCTGCAAATGTAAATAAATTGTTTCAAGTATCAAGATATGTTCGCTCATAGATTTTTAATCACCTCATCTCCGAATTCTGAGCTTGAAAGCAACTCGGCATTTTCCATTAATCGGTGAAAATCGAACGTAACCCGCTTCGAAGCGATGGCCTTTTCCACCGCGTCTTCAATTTTCTTGGCCACGGTTGTCCATCCCATATATTCAAACATCATGGCCCCAGAAAGAATAATGGAACTTGGGTTGACCATGTTCTTGCCCGCCAATTTGGGTGCAGTTCCGTGTGTTGCTTCGAAAACCGCATGACCTGACGAGTAATTGATGTTGGCCCCTGGCGCAATACCGATGCCACCGACACAGGCTGCCAAGGCATCAGAAATGTAATCTCCGTTCAAATTGAGTGTGGCCACAACCGAATGTTGTTGTGGATATAGCAGGATCTCCTGTAAGAAGGCATCGGCAATGCAGTCTTTCACCAACAGTTTTCCTGCTTTCAGGGCTTCTTCCTGTGCCTTATTCGCAGCTTCCACCCCTTCGCTGTTCAAAATGCGGTCATACATTCCCCATGTGAACACTTGATCGGTGAATTGTGATTCGGCAAGGTCATATCCCCATTGTTTGAAACTGCCCTCAGTGAATTTCATGATGTTTCCCTTGTGCACAATGGTGAGTGATGGTTTTTTGTGCTCAATGGCGTATTCTATGGCTGCTTTCACCAAGCGTTCGGTGCCTTCTTTCGAAACAGGTTTGATGCCGATTGAACTTGTTTCTGGAAAACGGATGCCGCGAGCTCCGAATTCGTTCTGAAGAAGATCGATCAACCTGCTGCATTCTTCGGTTCCGGTCTGATACTCGATTCCTGCATAAATGTCCTCGGTGTTCTCTCTGAAGATGACCATATCGGTATATTCAGGATGAATGAGCGGAGACGGAACTCCTTTGAACCACCTCACCGGGCGCAGACATACATAAAGGTCGAGGGTTTGACGCAACTGCACATTCAGCGAACGGATTCCCCCACCGATCGGGGTGGTTAGCGGACCTTTGATGGCCACCAGATGCTTTTCAATGGCCTTAAGCGATTCGGATGGTAGCCATTCGCCAGTTTCGTGGTAAGCCTTTTCTCCGGCCAGTATCTCTAGCCACTCCACCTTTTTCGAATTGCCATGAACGCTTTTAATTGCCTCGTCAAATACTTTTTGGGCCGGTGTCCAAATGTCCACACCGATGCCATCGCCTTCTATGAATGGGATGATCGGACGGTCGGGAACACTGAGTTTCCCATTGGAGATTGAAATTGAAGACGGGTTCATGTTGTTTTAAATTATGTTAAAGGCCGCGAAGTTATCTTTCTACTGTAGATCGAAAGATGATGCGAATGATGTACGGTATGCTTTTTCATCGAATTGGAATAGTTGGGCCGGTTTGTGGGCCACACCGCGTTGTTTTTCTTCAAGCGGAACCAAAAAATCCATGCTTTGCACCTTTCTTCTGAAATTACGCTTGTCAATTTCGTTTCCCAGCACAGCTTCATACAGGGCCTGAAGCTGTCTCAGCGTGAATTTTTTCGGAAGCAGTTCGAAACCGATCGGCTCCACCCGCATTTTTCTTTTCAGCGCATCTAATGCCGAGCTGAGTATGAGGTTGTGATCAAAGGCCAACTCTGGAACGCGTGTAAGACTGATCCATTCGGCCTTTTTGGCGAATGAATTGGCCGCAGGTCTGAAATTTTCGGGTTTGATGAGGGAGAAGTATCCGATGGTAACCACGCGTGCATCCGGGTCTTTCCGTATGCTGCGGAGCCATTCGAGGTCGTTTTCCCGTTTCACGCGAAGCGGGTCACCAAAAGCAGCAAACTGTTGAAGATAAAGGTTGTTCAGCCCAGTAAGTTCCTTGAGCACCCGTGTGGCTGCTTCATCAAGATTCTCATCGTTGTGAATCAGGTCGCCCGGCAATTGGTGGTTTTTTCCGGCCGAATTGTCTGGATTCTGGCGCTCTATCAGCAACACTTTCAGTCCGCTCACATCGAAACCGAACACCACGCAATCGACCGACACGTTCGGGTTGAAAGCTGTTTCTTTAGGTTGGCTCATGCATGAGATGGTGGGTTTGGTCGGCTAAGATATTCAGTAAGTGTCAAATTAACACTAACTTGCTTTTCTTTGCAACAATAATCAACCAAATTGACCGCATAAATGATCTTGATAGCTGATAGTGGAAGCACGAAATGCGACTGGAAACTGATGGATGCCGAACGTGAGGTTGGAGCGGTGAGCACGATGGGCTTCAATCCGTTCTTTCATGGAGAGGCCATCATAAGCACCACGTTAAAAGCGCAAGGGCTGCTTTATAAATATGCAGACCAGATCACGGAAGTTTACATCTATAGCGCGGGTTGTTCCAGTCCGGAATTGAATAAGATCGTTGAAAACGGACTTCGGGCGGTTTTCAGAAAGGCGAAGATCATGGTGGATCACGATGTGTTGGGTGCGGCACTCGCAGCCTGCCAAGGAGAACCCGGCATTGCCTGCATACTCGGAACGGGTTCAAATTCATGTTTTTACGATGGAGTGGGAGTTTACGAGGAGATTCCTTCGCTGGCCTACATTCTGGGCGATGAAGGCAGTGGAAGTTGGTATGGAAAGCAATTGCTACGAGATTACCTTTATAAGGAACCGATACCGTCCGATCTAAGGCAGGAATTGATGGAACAGGGGCACGACAAGAAATCGGTTTTGGAGAATATCTACATGAAGCCACATGCCAATGTCTATCTTGCTTCCTTCATGAAAACAATCACCAAATACCGCGACACGCAATACGTTGATGCCATGATACATGAAGGTATGAGGGCTTTCCTAGTGCGACACGTGTGCTGCTTTAAGAATTACCGCGAAGTGAAGACGAATTTCGTTGGTTCCATCGCCTATTATTTTCAGGACATTCTGAACGATGAAGCCGATAAATTGAACATAACGGTGGGGAATGTGATCAAAAAGCCCATCGATGGACTGGTTGAATATCATTTGAAACACCCTGTCAGAGGATGAAGAAACTTTTCCGATCCCTTGGTTCCGTGCTGGCCGTTCATCAACGAGAGAACGGCATGCTTCTTTGTACGGACGAGGCCGAGGTGAACATTACGGTCTATTCTGATTCCATCATCAGGGTCTTCATTGAAAAGACCGAAAATGAAGCACGCGAACTGCCGTATGCAGTGGTGGCGGAACCTGAAAAAACAACGGTTGAATTCAAAGAAACGGAAGACATCATCTTTCTGAAGACGCGAAAGATCAGAATGTTGGTTTCGCGGAATCCGTTGCGTATCTCCTTCACCGACAGCAATGGCAAGTTCCTGAACGAGGACGATTGCGCCCTCGGAACCGGGTGGATGGGTGATACCGTTGCAACTTACAAGGCCGCAATACCTGGAGAGCGCTTCATAGGGCTTGGCGAAAAGAACGGACCGTTGGACCGGGCTGGAAAGGCATACACCCAATGGAACACGGATCATTTCGCTTATCCGACCGATGCTGACCCCATCTACTTGAGTACACCGTTTTACATGGGGATCCATTCTGATGGACATTATGGCATTTTTCTGAACAATTCGCATCGTTCGGTCATGAATTTCGGAGCGAGCAACGACCGTTTTTCATCTTTTCAGGCCGAGGGCGGGCCGATGGATTATTTCTTTTTCCACAACGATACGGTGGTCGACATGGTCTCCGATCATTCGTGGTTGACCGGAAGAATACCATTGCCACCGAAATGGGCCCTGGGCTTTCAGCAATGCCGATATAGCTATTATCCAGAGGCCGAGGTCAGGAATTTGGCACGCACATTCCGCGAAAAGAAGATCCCTGCGGATGTCATTTATCTCGACATCCATTATATGAAGGATTACAAGGTCTTTACCTTCGATGAGAATCGATTTCCGGACCCGAAAAAAATGACTTCCGATCTTGATGAGTTGGGTTTTAAAACGGTGGTCATTGTGGATCCCGGGGTGAAGCGCGAACTTGGCTATGATGCCTGTGAGGATGGAATGAAGAAAGATGTGTTCGTGAAATACCCTGATGGAAAGCCTTATGCGGCTCAGGTTTGGCCAGGATGGAGTTATTTTCCCGATTTCACGAAAGAAAGTGCGCGAAACTGGTGGTCCGAAAAAATGAAATTCTATACCGACCGGGGCGTACGCGGGTTTTGGAACGACATGAACGAACCCGCCAGTTGGGGGCAGATGACACCCGATCTGATCGAGTTTGATTGGGAGAATGACCCGACCACACATTCGGAGGCCCGAAATGTATATGGCGCACTGATGTCGCGCGCAACGAAGGAAGGTGCCGACAAGCACTTGGACAACAAGCGCCCACTGATGCTGACCCGCGCTGGATTTTCCGGAGTGCAACGCTATGCAGCCGTTTGGACGGGCGATAATATTGCTTCGGATGAACACATGTTGGCCGGGGTTCGATTGATCAACAGCATGGGGCTCACAGGAATTCCATTTGCAGGCTATGACGTAGGCGGTTTTCAGGGAGATGCTTCCGCTAAGCTCTTCGCACGATGGATCTCCATCGGTGCGTTCAGTCCATTCTTCAGAGCGCACAGCATGATCAATTCGAAGGATGCGGAACCTTGGGCCTTCGGAGAAACGGCCGAAGCCATTGCCCGCAACTACATCAATTTGCGCTACAGGCTGATGCCCGCCATTTACACGGCCATGCACAGGGCCACGCAAGATGGAATGCCCCTTGTTCGCTCCTTGGCGCTGTTCCATCCCACGGACGAGCAGATCTATCAGCCCGAATATCAGAACCAATACATGTTCGGTGAAAGTTTATTGATCTGTCCGGTCGAAAGCACAAAAGAGCTCACGCGCGTCTATTTGCCGCAAGGCGACTGGTATGATCTCTATTCGGATAAGCATTACACGGGAGGGCAGGAAATTGTGGTCGATTGCCCGATTGACAGGCTGCCGATCTTTGTTAAACGCGGTGCGCCCATCATTACTCAAAGTCAGGTTCAATCAACTTCGGAAAAACATGATGGTGTGATGAGCTTGCACGTCTGGTTCAAGGCCGAAGGAACCGCTTGCATTTATGAGGACGATGGCGAAAGCTATGATTTTGAGAAGGGCAAGTTCAGCTCTAGGATGATAAGTTATGATTGCCCGAACAACACCATATCATTCGGTGCGCAAGAAGGCGATTACGCGTCCGATTTTAAAAAGGTAAAGGTCATTTGGCACGGATTCCAAGATAGGAAAGTGATGACCGCTTCGGTGAAAGGAATGGTCTTGGAAGCTGAATCTGAAGAACACCGATGGCTGGATAAGCTCCCAAGTTTCGATCCTTTCGAATCGGGTGGAATCGACCACCATTGCCATGTATTTTCCGTTGAATTTGAAAATTCAGGCAACGCCTTCGATCTTATCTGGCAAAGCCAATTACTTAATCCATGATGACGGTGAAAGTGAATAGAACCTGCACGCTTGATCAAAAGAACCTAGGTTCAATTTTTCTGTTCTTGGTCATAGTTCCATCTTTTTTCCTTTCCTCCTGTTCGAAGAGTAAGCGGGCAGAAGTGAAGCATTCTGGGCTCATCATCGGGCTCGCTTCGCCCATCAATTTGCCTGTGGCAGGCCCCATGGACATTGATCTGGCCGACTACGTGCTAGAACTCGAATTGCTGGACAGCGTGTCGGTCAGCCCACCATTTTCTACTGAGTTCAAGCGCGGAAAATCAACAGTTCAGCTTTCTTGGACGGACGAGATTACGGCCATTTCAGAATTGAAACTGTGGTCCGATGGCGTTGCTTCTTCTATCATTCTATTAAGGTCGAAAAAACAAAAAGTTGAATTGGTTTATTCGGGTGTTGCAGAATCGGTTCAAGTTGCGGCAGAATTTACAAGCTGGAGCACAAAAGATCAAGATTTTAAGAAGGAAAGCGATGGTTGGAAACGAACAGTTTACCTCGACCCTGGGCTTTATCAATATCAACTTGTGGTGGATGGAAAATGGATCTTGGACCCCGCCAATCCGGATAGCGTGGACAATAACGTGGGAGGCTACAATTCGCAGCTTACGGTCGGTGGTTCAGCGCCAGAGGGAGTTCCGGTCATTCTGACGCGGACTTTCGATAATGCTAATATCCGCTTCGAATTCACGAACGAACCCACGGAAATTTTTGCCGTTTGGGAGAATCATCTATTGCCTGAGCACATGGTCGGTCTGCAAGGAAGCGAACTGACGGTCGGCATTCCTGTAATTGCACAGAAGGCACCACATTCCGTGCTCAGAATCTGGGCATTCAACGCAAAAGGCGTTTCAAACGATGTGTATGTTCCTCTTCAGAATGGTCGACCTATCATCGAACCAGATAAGGTTCAGCGAAGCGAATGGCACTCGGCACAGATGTATTTCATGATGGTTGATCGCTTTGTGAACGGTGATTCCTTGAACGATGCACCCGTCAACGACCCCGATATTCATTTCAGAGCCAATTATCAAGGAGGCGACCTCAGCGGGATCGATCAGGTACTGAACAAGGGCTATTTTCAGGAATTGAGCATGAATACGGTTTGGGTTTCGCCAATCACGCAGAATCCCGAGTTCGGTCATGTCGAATTTCCAGAACCGCATCGCAAGTTTTCGGGTTATCACGGCTACTGGCCTGTGCTCAATACGGTGGTTGATCATCGGTTCGGAACCTCAGAAAACCTTCGGAAGTTGATTGACGATGTACATGGCCGGAACATGAACATCATCTTGGATTTTGTGTCGAACCACGTTCACGAAGATCATCCGATAGCGAAACAGCATCCCGAATGGCGCACACGGCTCGATCTTCCTGACGGCCGCAAGAACATCCGCCTTTGGGAAGACGAAC
>CAMCFW010000091.1 GCA_945874195.1 Chryseobacterium gleum | reverse complement strand
GTTGCGAACGTCTTCCTTCCCAATTTCGGTCTCGATGGAATCGCGGGTGTAGATGCCCCGGTGCTGTAGCGATTTTATGTGCTGTCCGGCAATGCCCACGTTCACATATTTGATCTTGATACCGGTCTTCTGTTCGGCTTCTTCCACCGCAGCCTGAATGGACTGTACGGTCTTATCGATGTTGGCCACCACGCCACGGCTGACGCCCAACGATTCGGATTTTCCGATTCCGAGGATCTCGATCTTTCCATGTTCATCACGTTTGCCTACAATGCAGGCGATCTTCGTGGTTCCGATGTCAAGTCCTACTACGATGTCTGATGTTTCCATTAGCTGTTCTTTTTGGTGCAGATGACCTGGTCTTTGTATTTGAGGTTGATGTGAGAGTATTGGTCCCAACCGGTCGTGTTGAGGCCTTTTTGGTAGAAGAGAAGAAGCTTCTTGAATTTCTGCTCCATTCTATCGATGCGGCCAAGCAGAATGTGGTGGTCGCCAACGGTAGGAATGAGTGTGAGTTCGCCATTGGGCTCCACACGTATCTGTTGGATCTGGGCTTTCCAGAATTCGTCATTTCTAATGAATTGCGCCAATAGGAACAGATCATCCAAGATCGTCCGCGCCTTCAGGCTGTCGCTCAGGTCATTCAGTTGGTATCGTTGCAGGCGGTATTGGTTTTCGGTAATGAAACCGCTGGCCACCGGAACACGTGCCGTGTAGTTTTCGCAGGTGGGCATCACGCGTCCATCACGATCAATGTAGAAGCTCTCTCCGTATGAGGTCATTACGCGCAGTATCGGTTCGCGCTGGTAGATCTTCACTGCAAAAACCCCGTTGTGCTTGGTAAAAACCTCCACCCGTTTGATGGATGGGTCTGTGCCGATCTGCCGTTCGTAGGCGGCAATGGGAAGTGAGTTGATGGTACGGCCAATGACACTGTCGCCTTTGCTATGTATCATTTCCATCACATCATTGTTGGTCACAAAAAAATTGCCGCTGGTGTTGTCCACTTCAATATCGATCTTGCCACACTTGATCTTGCTCGATTCGCGGGCTGTGAAGGCCAACGATACGAACAGGCCGGCCACGGCCAGAATCAGGATCGTTATGTTGAGGATCTTGCGGATCATGCCAGCAACTTCTTTTTTATGGGAGCAACCAATGTGTCAATATCGCCTGCACCGATGGTCAGCAACACGTCTGTTCCGTTCAGGTCGATGTCATTCAATGCATCCGTCATCGACCGTAGTCCCTTTTTCGGAGCTGTGATCCTGTCGAGAAGTACAGAGGACGTGATGCCCGGCATAGGCAGTTCGCGTGCCGGATAGATCTCCAACAGAGTCACCTCATCCAATGCGCTGAGGCTGTGCGCAAATTCGTTCATGTGATCCTTTGTGCGGCTGAAAAGATGCGGCTGAAATATGCCTTTCACCTTGCGGCCCGGAAAAAGTTCGCGGACAGAATTGACACAGGCATCAATCTCTGTCGGATGATGCGCGTAATCGTCAATGTAAACCAGCTTATCAGTGTTGATGTGTACCTCAAATCTGCGCTTCACGCCTTTGTAAGTAGACAGTCCCAAGCGGATCTCATCATCCGTAAGTCCAAGTTGGTCGACCGCTGCGAATGCGGCAACGGCATTCTCCAAGTTGTGCAGACCGGGCATTCCGAAGGTCACTTGGCCAATGGTTCTGGTAGGCGAAACAAGGTCGAAATGATATTGACCCGAAGCGATGGTGACATTGGAGGTCCGGTAATCGCTTTGCCCGTGCACCGAATAAGTGAACTTCTTTTTAGAGGAACCATCGAACGGAAGCCCAAGACGATAAATGAGCGTTCCATTTTCGGTGATACACTGGGTGAACAGATGAAAGGAGCGCAGCATTTCCTCAGGCGTTCCGTAAATGTCCAAGTGGTCTGCATCTACGGATGTCACAATGGCGGTGTCGGGCGAAAGGGTCAGGAACGATCGATCGAATTCGTCAGCTTCCACCACCATCAGATTGCTTTTGGTAGAGGTGAGCATGTTGGTGTTGTAATTGGTGCTGATTCCGCCTAAGAACGCATTGCAATCCTTGCTTGAACAGCGGAGTAAATGGGCCACAATGGAACTGGTGGTGGTTTTTCCGTGCGTTCCGGCCACGGCAATGGTGCTGAACGTGCGCGATAGCGCTCCCAGCACCTGTGAGCGTTTCATGACCTCGAATCCGTTGTTCTGGAAAAAGTTCAACTCCGCATGATCTTTCGGAACTGCCGGAGTGAAGATGACCAAGGTGTTCGAACTGTTCTTGAAGTTGGAAGCTATGGCACTGACATCATCATTGAAATGAATGGCAATGCCGGCATTTTCGAGTTCAGCGGTAAGGTCGGTGCGGGTCTTATCGTATCCGGCCACTGCTTTTCCGTGCTCAACAAAATAGCGGGCCAAAGCGCTCATACCGATTCCTCCGATGCCTATCAGGTAGATGTTCTGTATGTTGGTCAGCGTTCTCATGCTGCTTTCACCAGTTTCAATATTTCACGGGCAATTTCTTCGTCCGCATTCGGAAGCGCCAATTTTTTGATGTTCGCACTCAGTTCCGAACATTCAGTTTCGTTAGCCAAAAGGCGAAGAGCCTGTTGACAGGCTTCGTTCTGCGCATTCTTGTCGGCAACTAGAATAGCCGCGTTCTTATCCACCAAGGCCATTGCGTTCTTGGTCTGATGGTCTTCGGCAGCAAAAGGGAATGGCACCAGAACAGATGGCTTGCCAACGATGCACAGTTCGGATATGGAACTGGCCCCTGCACGCGACAGGACCACATCGGCCACCGCGTAGGCCTGATCCATGGTGTAGATGAAATCGGACACGAAGAAGTTTGATGCGTTGGCTTCGGCCACGGCTTTCTTGGCTTCTTCCACAAACAATTTTCCGGTTTGCCAAACCACCTGAACATCGGCCTTTTTGAATGCTTCGATGTTGGCTTTTACAGCCAGATTGATGGAACGTGCACCCAAACTTCCACCAATGACCAAAAGGGTTTTTTTATTCGGATCGAGATTGAATGATTTCAGTCCTTCCGCGCGCTTCCCATCCAATTTCAGAATGTCCTGTCGAACCGGATTTCCAGTTCTGATGATGTTCTTGGCCGGGAAGAATTTCTCCATTCCATCGTAGGCCACACATACTTTGCTCGCTTTGGCGCCCAGTAGTTTATTGGTGATTCCTGCATAGGAATTCTGTTCTTGGATGACGGTTGGAATGCCCACGCTGCTGGCCGCATACATGACCGGTCCACTGGCAAATCCTCCCACGCCAACAACCACGTTCGGTTTAAAGTCTTTGATGATCTTCAACGACTTCATCAGGCTTCCAATCAGTTTGAACGGGAATGCCAGATTCTTAAGCATGTCGCCACGGTCGAGACCGCTGATCTTTAGGCCTATTATCCGATAGCCAGCTGCCGGAACTTTTTCCATCTCCATTTTACCGATGGCGCCAACGAACAGGACCTCCAATGTAGGTTCGATCCGTTTGAGCGCATTGGCAATGGCAATGGCCGGAAAGATGTGTCCGCCAGTGCCGCCCCCTGATATGATCACTCGAATTTCAGACATGAGCAAGTTCATTCAAAGGTTCGATATCGTCTTCTGTTTCGGCCGCAACTGCTTTCTGCTTCGGGACGCCATCCAATGTTCTACTCACGCTAAGTATCATTCCGATGGCGATGGAGGTGAACCAGATGGAGGTTCCGCCCATGCTGAGCAAAGGCAGGGGTTGCCCAGTTACCGGAAATAGGTTGACCGCCACGGCCATGTTTATGAATGCTTGGAAGATGAGGCTGAACATGCAACCGAAAGCCAGCAAGGTGCCGAAGGTGCTGGTGCTTTTGTGGGCTATTCTCAAACCACGGAACAGAAGGATGAGATAGAGGAAGAGCACGCTCATTCCACCGATCAATCCCCATTCTTCTATGATGATGGCATAGATAAAGTCTGCGTATGCGCTCGGAAGGCGGTTTCGTTGAACACTATTTCCTGGGCCCAATCCGGTAATGCCTCCAGTGGCTATGGCGATCTTCGCCTGCTCGGTCTGGTAGTTCGCATCAGCCGAGGCAGGGCTCTCCTCATCGCTCATAAATGTTTCGACCCGCGCTTTCCAGGTTCCGAAACGGGGCAGTACTTTTTCAATTGGAAGGGCGAACGAAAGCAGAAACACGAATGCACCGGCAAGCATGATGCTGCCAATCAGCCCTGCCAAGTAGTTGAATTTGACCCGACCAATGAAAAGCACCACAAGCGAAGTGGCGAAGAGCACGGCTGCGGTAGAGAAGTTGGCAGGAAGGATGAGGGCACAGATCAATAATACAGGCCAAATTATATGTAGGAAACCGGCCTTGAAATCATCCATCGAATCCTGTTTCTTAGAAAGCTGGCGTGCCAAAAAGGCGATCAAGGCCAATTTGGCAAGGTCGGAAGTTTGGAACGACATGTTGATGATAGGCAGGGTGAGCCAACGCGATGCAGAGTTGACATTCGTGCCTGCAAAGAGGGTAACGAACAATAGAGGAATGGATAGCCACAGCATGATCTGCGATACCCGCGAGAAGTAATTGTGTGGGATCTTGTGGATTAGATAGATCATGACCCAACCGAGAACGATGATCAAGAAATGCTTGAAGAGGTAGTATTCGGTATTCCCGTTGTGCTTGTAGTGCGCCAAACTATTGGTGGCGCTATAAACGGCCATGATAGACACCAGCGAAAGCAGGAACACCACGGCCCAAATGACCATGTCGCCTTCCAGATATTTTCGCACCAGTCTATTCACTTTCTTATTTGCTTCCGATCAATTTCTGAACAGCTTTGGTAAATTGATTTCCTCTGTCCTCGTAGCTATCGAACAGGTCGTGTGATGAGCAGGCGGGAGAAAGAATGACCTTGTCGCCTGGTTGCGCCAGTGCTGCGGCTGCCTTCACCGCCTCGTCAGCGTTGCTGGCCCCAACGATCACGTCAGCAGAACTTAAAAAGGTTTTGAACACCTCTCCGTTCTCTCTTCCAAGACAGACGATGCCTCGCACCTTATCGGCCACCAGTTCTTTCAGCATACTATAATCCTGACCGGCCTGAAGCCCACCCACTATCCAAACGGCTGTGCCTTGTAGCCTCTCAAGCGAATACCATGTGAGGTCGACATTGATGGCTTTCGAATCGTTGATGAATTCGATATCGTTCCATACACCGACCACCTCTTGACGGTGGCGAGTGCTTTGCACGTCAGACACGCTTTCCTGCAATATCTGCTTGCGAAGTTCAAGTAGACTATTGAACACTTCCTGTTCAGTCATCTCTGGGTTGTTCCAATTCTTATTCTTCATGGTTGATGGGGTTTCAGCGGGGTTTCAATGAGTTTACAACGAGCGGACAGCTGTTTTGAATTTGCGTCCACGGTCTTCATAATTCTCGAACAGGTCGAAACTGGCACAGGCAGGAGACAGCAGCACCACATCGCCTTTTTTGCCCAGGTAATAGCTGGCTTTCACCGCTTCTTCGGCACTTTGCGTGTCAACGATCGTTTCCACCACACCCTCAAATGCCTTATGGATCTTCTCGTTGTCGATGCCCAGACAGATGATGGCCTTCACCTTGTCTTTGACCAGTTCGGCAACCACAGAGTAGTCGTTGCCTTTATCAACACCACCCACTATCCAGATCACTGGTTGATTCTGGCACTCGAGTGCATACCATGTCGAGTTGATGTTGGTGGCTTTGCTGTCGTTTATGAATTCGATCCCCTGAACCTTGGCCACTGGCTCCAATCGATGTTCAACCGCGCTAAAGTCGCTTAGGCTTTCTCGGACCACTTCCTTTCGGAGTTCCAAAAGGCGACCCACAATTCCAGCGGCCATTGAGTTGTAGGAATTGTGTTTGCCTTGTAATGCAAGTTCGTGGATTGACATGGTTAGGTTTGAATTGTTGAGGTTTATGTTGAGATTATTTTGATCGGTGTATGCTCCTTCGGAAACTGTTCCGTTGAGGGTGAATGGAAAGCGTTTCGCCTTCATTGTCGGTTTCAGCGCCTTCACGATATTCATGTCATCGGCACAATAGATGAAGGCATCGTCCTCTGTTTGATTCTGAGTGATCCGCAGCTTGGAATCGATATAGTTCTCCATGTTGCCATAGCGGTCCAGATGGTCGGGCGTAATGTTCATCAGCACCGCCAGATTGATGCGGCTATCGAACATTCCATCCAACTGAAAACTGCTGAGCTCAAGCACCAGATAGTCGAATTCTGAATCGGCCACCTGCCAAGCAAGGCTCTTTCCAACATTGCCGGCCAAGGCCACATTCAATCCGGCCTTTGATAGCATGTGGTAGGTAAGAAGGGTAGTGGTGGTCTTACCATTGGTGCCCGTTATTCCTACCGATCTTGCGTTGGTGTGCTGAAGGCCGAATTCGATCTCAGATATTACTGGGGTTCCTTTCGATTTCAGTGCTTTAATGATCGGGGCCGAATCTGGAATGCCTGGGCTTTTAATGACCAGATCTGCATTCATGATCTTTTCCTCAGAATGCATTCCTTCTTCGAATTCAATATTCCACCCTTTCAGGTCTTGGGCATACTTTTCCTTCAGCATTCCCTTATCGGAAAGGAAGACATCCCAACCTTTTTTCAGGCCGAGATAAGCTGCTCCAGCCCCGCTTTCGCCACCACCCAATATGACCAGTCGCTCAGCCATTATCTTAGTTTGAGGGTTACGATGGTCAATACCGCAAGCATGATCCCCACGATCCAAAAGCGCCCAACTATCTTGGCTTCGTGCATGCCTTTCTTCTGAAAGTGATGATGAAGTGGAGACATGAGGAATAGGCGATGAGCACGAGCGTATTCTACACCTTTTCTTCTCTTCTGAAATTTGAAATAGCTTACCTGCATCACCACCGAAAGATTTTCGATCAGAAAAATGCCGCAGAGAATAGGAATGAGAAGTTCCTTGCGGATAGCCAAAGCGAAAACCGCGATGATGCCACCCAAGGCCAAGCTTCCTGTGTCGCCCATAAAAACTTGAGCGGGGTATTGATTATACCACAGGAATCCGACACAGGCCCCAACGAATGCAGAAATGAATATTACCAGCTCGCCCGAACCAGGGATGTACATGATATTGAGGTAATCGGCAAAAATGATGTTGCCCGAAACCCAAGCGAAGACCCCTAAGGTCACCCCTATGATTGCCGAAGTTCCTGTTGCCAACCCGTCCAGCCCATCGGTCAGGTTGGCTCCGTTAGATACGGAAGTGACAATGAAGATGACGATCGGGATAAAGACCAACCAGCTCCAATCTGAGGCTTTTTCGCCAAGAAAGAACAGCAGCGAACTGTAATCGAATTCGTTGTCTTTCATGAACGGAATGGTGGTGACCATAGAATGGTTGGCCTCGCCATATTGTGGAACCCGTTGCACCTGTGCCTGCTGACCATCAATGCTGATTTCGATGGCTGTTCCTCCCGATACCAGTCGGTCTTTAACCACCACGCTATCGTTGAAATAGAGCGTG
>CAMCFW010000090.1 GCA_945874195.1 Chryseobacterium gleum | reverse complement strand
CTCGTACCCGCGCAGGGAACTCTGTTTTTTGTACGCGGCCGGAATTGGACAAACTTCTACGTTTTCTTTTTTCTATTCTCTTGGTACTCGGCCTCTGCCTCGGGTCTAAGGGTCAATTCTATGAACTTCAACAATATGGAAGCGAGGATGGGCTGGCAGGTACCCGTGTGAACGAGATATGTCAGGATGTCAAGGGCCACCTTTGGATAGCCACCGACAACGGTGTGAGCAGGTTCGATGGCAAGAAGTTCGTGAACTTCATGAGAAAAGACGGGCTTTCTGAGAACAATTCCACTTGCATTCTGCGGGACAGTAAGGGCCGAATATGGGTGGGTCATCAGACCACAGGCCTCAGCGTCATAGACCGCGATTCGGTATGGACCGTGAATGAGAAGGAAGGGCTTTCCAATAATGAGGTGAACGACATCTTTGAAGCCGCTGACGGTACCATCTGGGTAGGCACCTTTGGAGGGCTTTCGGCCTATGATGGAACAAATTGGAAGAACATAACTGTTGAGAACGGACTGTCTTCAAACAACATCCGTTCGATAGCTCAAGACCTGAAAGGAGGGCTGTGGGTTGGAACCTTCGGGGCAGGCATCAACGTGTTGAATGACGGACAGGTACAGCAGTTCAATACAAGTAACGGACTGGTGAACAATTATGTGACAAACTTGGCCTTTCATCGTGATCACATGCTTATCGGCACCTTGGGCGGACTTGTTTACTGGAAGGGAAATGTGTTCAGAAGCGTGTCAACCGACCAAGGTTCGTTCAATAATCAGGTGAATGACGTTTCGGTGAACAGGAACGGAGATGTTTGGTTGGCCACCTTTGGTGGAGCGAGCCGATTGCGTGAGGGCAAACTGCTCAGTCTGACCGAAGAGAACGGTTTGCCCAGTAATGAGGTACTCTCGGTTTTCAACGATCGTGAAGGAAACACCTGGCTTGGAACAAAACGTGGCCTAGTGAAGCCTCAGAACTTGGCCTTTGCCCACTATGTTTCTTCTGACGAATTGGAAATTGAACCCACCGTACTGTTCAAAGACAGCAAGGGAGTGATTTGGGCCGGAAACGAAACGGGCGGAGCGTTGAAATTCGATGGATTCTCGTTCGTCAGGGCTTTTGAAGACCCAGATATGAACGACAGGCAGATTAGCGCCATATGCGAAGACGGAAGCGGCAATCTGTGGTTCGGAACAATGGATTTCGGAGGCCTTTTCAAATGGGATCGGAAGAAACTCTATATCTATTCGGACGAATTCGGCCTGGCCGACAACAACATCAATTGCTTAGCCAAGGATCCTGAGGGGAATCTCATTATCGGCACACCGAACGGACTGAGCATGTTTGACGGAACGGATTTCAGCCTTATCCCGCTGGATGAGAACCTGGCCGCCAACCATGTCACGGCTTTAGAACCTGTGAAAGATGGGGTGATGGTAGGCGCATCGGACGGTTCGCTTTTTTTATTGAAGGGCCTTGCAGCACAGAAACAAACGGAATTGAAGTTGCGATCGGCCGTAACTGACATTTGCGACAGCAAGATGGGACTGGTGGTGGCCACTCAATCTGAAGGGCTTTTCATTCAGACAGGAAAATCGGTCGTTCATGTTGATCAAGAACAAGGGTTGAGGGCTTCGTCCATTCGCAGCGTGGCCCAATTGGGCAAGAACCTCTATGTTGGTACAACCCAAGGTCTGCAGCAGATTTGGTTCTTAAGCGATTCGCTTTTGATCCGCGATTTTGATAAACAGGCGAGTTTTAAAGGGCGTGCCTGCAAACGAGGGGCCATTTTGGCCGATACTGATCAGCTTTGGTTGGGAATTGAAGGAGGAATTGCCCGATATCATTCCAAAGAACAATCGAGCGACCTGTTCGAGCCTATCACGTTTCTCACGGCCGTTCAGTTGGATTATCAGAATGTTGATTGGGCAACCTTAGGATTTGGCCTTGATGAGGAGGGAATGCCTCTGAATCTTGAACTACAGCACACGCAGAACACGATCAGGTTCGTATTCTCGGGCATCAACCACTTTCAACCCGCGGGCGTCAGATACAAGTGGATCTTGGAGGGTCTGGAATCTGATTGGAACCCACCTACCGACCAGCCTTATGTCAATTATTCAAAGCTTCCACCTGGAGACTACACCTTTAAACTGGTGGCCTGCAATAGCGCTAACATATGCAATGCCGAGCCGGTCAGTTTTTCCTTTGTCATCAAACCACCTATCTGGCAGACCACGTGGTTCTATGCGATCGTGACCCTTATGGTGATCATAGCATCTTATCTGTTCGTGAAACTTCGCGAACAGCGCCTTTTGGAAGAGAAACGCATTCTCGAATCTACCGTGGAGGAGCGCACCAAACAGCTACGTGAACAGAAGGATATTGTAGAAGGCCAGAACAAGCATATCACCGAAAGCATCGATTATGCCAAGAACATCCAGATGGCCGTCCTGCCATCTGAAGACGACATGAAACGGGCCTTTGACGACCATTTCGTGCTGTATAGGCCGAAAGACACCGTTGGTGGAGATTTTTATTGGGTGTTTACTGACGGAAACATTTCGTGGGCGGCCGCGGTCGATTGCACAGGCCATGGCGTGGCAGGGGCCTTCATGAGCATGATCGGAACCGACCTGCTTAACCAGATCATCATTGAAAAGAAAGTGAACGATCCTGGAAAGGTGCTCGATGAGTTGGACAAGGGCATTAAGCTTGCATTTGCGCAAAGCGCCAAAGAGTTTGAAACAGATCAGGGAATGGATGTGGCCTTGGTGCGCATAGACCGGAAGAAAAAGACCTTGGAATTTGCCGGGGCTCAACGTCCGCTTTACCTAATGTGCGCTGGAGTGCTCATCAATATTGAAGGCAATAGACATTCAGTAAGCTGCGCAGAGCAACGGGGTGCCGAGAATTTCAAGAACAACCTCATCCACATTGAACCCGAGACCACCGCATACTTGTTTTCAGACGGCATTGTGGACCAGTTCGGAGGTGAGGCCGGAAAAAAATTCATGATAAGAAGGCTTCGCGATTTTTTAGAGACGAACGGTTCGCTGCCGATGAAAGAACAGAGCGAACGCTTGGCCCGCACTTTTGACGACTGGAAAGGTTCTGATCAGGTTCAGGTAGATGATGTCATGCTTTTGGGAATTCGCCTGTAACTTTCGGCTGAATTTCTGAATGATGCTCCGTTTTCGTCCATTCGTCATAACTCTTCTGCTCGGTCTATTCACGACCCAGTTGGTGGCGCAGCAGGCCGAGGTCGATAGCCTGATGCGATTGCTGAACTCGAGATATCCTAAGAAGGACTCTTTGCGCTTAAAAGCCCTGGTGCAAACTGCCGAGTTGCTGCTACGCATAGATCCCGATAAGTCGTTGGACCTGAGTAAAGAGGCACTGCAACTGAGCATTACAAGCGGTTACAACCGGTCAATCAGCGCCATCTACAACAACACCGGCACGGCCAATCGGCTGAAAGGCGAGTACGGAAAAAGCCTCAGTTTCCACAATAAAGCGCTAGAGAACGACCAAAAGAGCAAGAACCGCAAAGGCGAAGCACTTTCATTGAACAACATCGGCAACGTTTTCCTCAAACAGGGAAAATATGCACAGGCCATTCAGAATTACGAACAAAGTCTGCGAATAAGGCAAGACATCAACGATCAGGTAGGGGTGGCCAGTTCTCTCAACAACCTGGGCATGGTGTATAAGAATCAGGGCGATCTGGAGCGGGCATTGGCCTATTACCAGAACGCCAACCGCATTTTCGAGAATTTGAACGATAAGGAAGGTCTTGCCAATGCGTTCAACAATATTGGCATCGTTCATCGGGGAAATGGAAATCAGGAACGCGCCATAGAAAGTTTTCTGAGCGCGTTGCAGATATTCCGTCAACTGAAAAATAGGCTTGGAGAAGCAAACACGCTCAACAACATTGGCAACATCTACTTTCAACAGAAGAAATTCGACCAGGCATTGGAGTTCTATCAGAATTCGCTTGAACTGAGCCGCCAATTGAACGACAAGAGCGCCATGGCAGGTCAGTATTCGAACATCGGTGGCGTGTTCCTGGAGTTGGGCGACAACACCAAAGCGTTGGAAAGCACCCAAAAGGCACTTTCAATACAGAAGAACATCGGAGACGATAAAGGGCAGATCAGCACGCTGAACAACCTTGGCGCCTATTTCATGGAATTGGGCGAACTGGACAAGGGACTGAGCTACTTTTTGGAAGCCGAAAAGGTGGAGAGGCGAATTGGAGACCACAGTTACAGCACCATTACACTATCGAGCATTGGCGACATTTATCAGCAGAAAAAACAGCCGCAACTCGGCCTCAATTACTTGAGCAGAGCCCTAAGCGAAGCCAAAAAGCACGGCAGCACTGATGATCAGATAACGGTGTACGAAAAACTTTCGAAGACCTACGCGGACCTAGGGGAGTTCAAGCGCTCATACGACTATCAACAACTGGCCAAGACCGTGCGAGACAGCTTGGACCGAATGGTAAGCGCCCGCGATCTGGCCGAAATGCAGGTGAAATTTGAAAGCGAACAGAAGCAACGGGAAATTGAACTGCTGAACAAGGACCGCGAGGTGCAAGAACTGAAGATGACCAAGCAGAACACGCTGCGCAACATGATCATCGCATTTGCCATTCTGGCCCTCTTTATGGTCGGACTGATCTACAATCGTTATCGCAGCAAGCAGCGGGCGAACGAAGTGCTTGGGAAAAAGAACGAGGAGATAGAGGAACAGCGAAAAACCGTGGAGCAGAAGAACTGGGAGATCACCTCGAGCATTGAATATGCGAAGCGTATACAGGACGCCATCATGCCCTCCATGCAAGAGATCAGAGCGGCTTTGCCCAACAGTTTCGTTTTCTATAGGCCTAAAGGAATCGTCAGTGGCGACTTTTATTGGTTCTCCAAGCAAGGGGATACCTCGTTCATAGCCGCTGTAGATTGCACAGGGCACGGAGTTCCGGGCGCATTTCTAAGCATGATCGGCAATGATCATCTCAACCAGATCGTGAATGTGGAATTGAAGACCAGACCAAACGAGATCCTGAATCGGCTGCATCACGAAATTCAGGCCACGTTGAAGCAGAAACATGGCGAGTCGGAGAATCACGATGGTATGGATGTGGCCCTGTGTGCCATAGACCGACAGGCACTTAAGCTTCAGTTCGCTTCAGCAAATCGTTACCTCTACCATATTCGCAACAGAGAACTGACCGAAACCAAGGGCGACCATTTCAACATAGGCGGAATCATGCATGAAGACGTTCGGCAATATTCGCTCTATGAGACCGACCTACAGATCGGTGATACGTTTTATATCTTTTCTGATGGGGTTTCCGATCAGTTCGGAGGCCCAGATTCGAAGAAGTTCGGCTACAAACGGCTGAAAGAACTGTTGATGCAAATACACCAACGACCCATAGACGAACAACGGGCGCATTTCGAAGACACCATGAAACAATGGATGGGCGACAGTGCCCAGATCGATGATTTCCTACTGATCGGAATTCGCGTTTGACGGAGACAGTCCCATCATCTTCCGATCCACATAACCCGAAAAGTTCTGATACGATTCTGTGCGTTCATCCCATTCGAAGCGCTGCTTAAGAAGGGCCATGTAAATGGACACCTCTTTGGCACTTGTCGCACTGTTCAACTTCAACACAGCATCTCCAAAATCGGAAGCATTGCCTTTGAACAGGTTTCGGATGATGCCGAACTTCTCATTCAACGGAATGGCAGAGCGGAGATCTGTTAGAGGGGCATTGTTGAACTGACCGGCCAAGATCTTCTTGTCGCCACCCGAAACCAAAGGCTCATCCTTTCCAATTAGCGATTCCTTCTTCGCCTTTGGTTTCTCTTCCACGATCACGGTTTCGGCCACCGGCTCCACCATTGGTTTTTTGACCACTTCGGGGGCTTTCTCCTTTACTGTAGGTTCAACTGTCAATTCTTCTACTGGAGCAACCTCTATGGCTTTCGCATTTTCTGCTACAGGAATCTCTTCAACTGGTGCCACAACCGGTGGCTTCATTTCTGCTATTACCGGCTCCGGCTCTTTTGCCACCTTCTTCACAACTGGCTCAACGACCGGTTCGGGTGCGGCAACAACCGCTTTCGCCTTGGCAATTACAACCGGTGCAACAGTGCTTTCAAGCTCGAGCGCCTTAACCACATCATAGAATGACCTTAATTGAGCAAGCAGCGCATCTTTGGTCAGCTCGCTCGGGTTGTTTGCCAGTTCATCAGCACGATCGTTCACATTCTTCAACTGGGTTCTCAGGTCGCTCATTTTTATTCTAGATCTTTTAGGATTAAAGCCGTTAACGCTTTTGTTAGATTTGTATTGCCTCAGAGGCCTTTCAAAAGTAATCATCTCCAGACCTCGACCAAGGAAATGTTCTTAGAGAATTCGCGGAATAGATCAGCCAAAAAAGGGTGGATAGAAGTGATCTGCGGGTCGATGTTCTCTGGCAAGACAGAAGAATTGATCCGAAGACTGAAACGCGCTCAGTTTGCGAAACAGAAAGTGGAGATTTTCAAGCCTTCCATTGACAAACGTTACGCTGAAACAGAAGTGGTTTCGCACGATTCGAACGCCATTCACTCAACACCTGTGCCCAATTCTTCCAACATTCTGATCTTGGCCGATGACGTGGAAGTGGTGGGCATTGACGAAGCGCAGTTCTTCGATATGGGTCTGGTGGAGGTCTGCAACCAGTTGGCCAACCGTGGCGTCCGTGTCATCATTGCAGGGCTCGACATGGACTACCTAGGCAAACCTTTCGGCCCCATACCCCATTTGCTGGCCACGGCCGAATATGTTACTAAAGTTCACGCCATCTGCATGCGCTGTGGCGAATTGGCCAACCATTCGCACCGTTTTTTGGAGGATGACGACCTGGTTGTTCTGGGCGAAAAGGAAAGCTACGAACCGCTGTGCCGAAATTGCTTTGCGAAGGCCAATGTGCATCACATGAAAAGTGGTCAAAGTAGCAAGGCGAAACGCTGATGGGCGATCTGGAAACATTGTGCGGCATCGCTTCGATCCTCGAAGTTCCGTGCCCATTCGAATTTCAGGATCTCACCATCAAGGAACTGGCCATCGACAGCCGCAAGGTGGTGCTTCCTTCGCAATCGTTGTTCTTCGCCATTCGGGGCGATAGGCATGATGGTCATAATTTCATCAGCCAACTTTACGGTCAAGGCGTGCGCGCATTTGTCGTTTCCAGCGAACACAAAATAACGGAACAGTTCGATGATGCCCTCTTCATTCGGGTGAAGGATCCTTTGGCCGCCCTTCAGGCGGTGGCTGCGGCCAAGCGGGCACAGTTCAACTATCCGGTTATAGGTGTTTCGGGAAGTAACGGCAAGACCATTGTCAAAGAATGGCTCTATCAGTTACTTCATGCTTCCTACAACATTATACGAAGCCCAAAGAGTTACAATTCGCAGGTAGGGGTTCCGCTTTCGGTTTGGCGCATGAAACATGAGCACGAACTGGCCATCATAGAGGCAGGAATTTCAATGCCAGGCGAAATGGTGAAACTGGAAAGGATCATCCATCCCACGATTGGA